>NZ_JBEXCW010000015.1:0-129219 GCF_040605435.1 Streptomyces sp. NPDC005574 | reverse complement strand
GGCTTCCACCCGCCGGTGGTGCCTGCCGGGTGACGGCTTCCACCCGCCGGTGGTGTCCATCGGCTGACGCCGCCCGCCCGCCCGCCCGCCCGTCCGTCTGACGGCCGCGTCCGCCGCCGTGCGCGGCTCGCACCGTGCCGGTCGGGTGTCGCCGGGTGTCTCGGGTGATGCCGGGGCGGGGCCCTCCCCTGCGGGGCCCCGCCCCGGTCACGCCCCGTGCCTGCGCAGCAGGTGGTCGCGTGCCGACGCGTCGCCCGGGCCGTCGCGGTCCGCCAGCCCGGCCGCGATGCGCTCCCGCACCGCGTCCGGTTTCTTGCCCGCGTACTTGAACTTCGCCCGCACGGCGGTCACTTCGAGCCGCAGGCCGCGAATACCCGACAGCAGCCTGCCGTACGGCTCCTCGTCCACCGCGGCCCGCGCGGAGCCCCCCTCCGGCTGGAAGTGGCCGACCTGCGCGTTGAGCAGTCCGGCCTTCTCGGCCGGGTCGTCGACGATCCGGGCGTCGCACCGCAGTTGCACGGCGGCGTACAGGCTGGTGGGGGTGCCGTGTTCGGGCGGACCGGGCGGGTCCGCCTGCCAGGGCCCGGGCACGAACGCGTAGTCGTCGACCACGCTCAGCACGACGACGGGGCTCGCCTCCAGGGCGGGCCACAGGGGGTTGGGGCGGGCCAGGTGCGTGAGGACCTCGCCCCGCTCCGCGTCGTAGGCGAAGTGCAGGGGCTGGACGTACGGCGGCTCGCCCGGCGGGCCGTTGACGGCGAGCTGCCCGAAGTCGTGTACGGCGAGCCACTGTTGCCACTCGGCGTCGTCGCGGGGTGCGTCCCAGGGGTGGATCAGCATCACAGGGCCCGGATGTTGTCGGGGAGTTCGGTGCCGGGAGTCAGGCCGGCGTCGGCGACGGGGGTCTCGTACCCCTTGCGCAGCGGGACGAGGCCGGCCCAGTGCGGGAGGGCGAGGTCCTCGGGTTCGTCGTTGACGCCGCCGGTGCGGAGCTTGGCTGACACCTCGTCGAGGTCGAGGCGGATCACCGCGGTGGCGGCCAGTTCCTTCTTGTTGGCCGGCCGGGAGTCGCTCGACCGGCCCGGCACGACGTGGTCGACCAGGGCGTCGAGCGCGAGCCGCTTCTCCTCGGGGTCCGTGACCTCGTGGGCGACGCCGTGCACCACCACGGAGCGGTAGTTGATCGAGTGGTGGAACGCCGAGCGGGCCAGGACCAGCGCGTCGACGTGCGTGACCGTGAGGCACACCGGCAGCCCCGGGTCGGCCTGTCCGGTCAGCCGCAGGGGCCGCGAGCCCGTCGAGCCGTGGACGTAGAGCCGGTCGCCGACCCGGCCGAAGAGCGTGGGCAGGACGACCGGCGCGCCGTCCCGGACGAAGCCCAGGTGGCAGACGTAGGCCGCGTCGAGTATCGAGTGCACGAGTTCCCGGTCGTACGAGGCCCGGTCTGGGGAGCGGGTGGGGACGGTGCGGTCGGTCGGCGTGTAGGCGGCGGGCTGCGACGTCGGCTGCGTGGTCCCCTGCATTGCGGTCTCCATTGTACTAGTGCATAATCTGCTTTGTGCTAGAAGAATATCGGATCGAAGGCCGGCGTGCGGCGGACATCGCGGCCAGCGTCGAGCGCGCGGTGGGCTCCGGCGACCTGGAGGCGGGTCAACCCCTGCCCCCCGTAAGGGACTTGGCGGGCGAGCTGGGCGTGAACCCCAACACGGTCGCGGCCGCGTACCGCACCCTGCGCGAACGCGGGGTCATCGAGACCGCGGGACGCCGGGGCAGCCGGGTCCGCCCCAAGCCGGCCACGACGGGCCGCGAGCACATCCGGGTCGACGTGCCCGAAGGAGTGCGGGACGTGTCGAACGGCAACCCCGACCCGGCGCTGCTGCCCTCGCTGGCCGGCGCGTTCGCCGCGGCGGCCGAGCAGGCCGACCGGGAGCCGGTGCTGTACGGAGACGCCCCCGTGGAGCCGGACCTCGCGCTGCGGGCGCGGGCCGAGCTGGATGCCGACGGGGTGCCGGAGGGGCCCCTCGCCGTCGTCTCGGGCTCGCTCGACGCCATCGAGCGTGTCCTGGTGGCCCACCTCAAACCCGGTGACGCCGTCGCCGTGGAGGACCCGGGCTGGGGAAGCCTCCTCGACCTCGTCCCGGCGCTCGGCCTGCGCACCGAGCCCGTCGGCGTGGACGACGAGGGGCCGCTGCCCGACGACGTCCGACGCGCGCTGGAGGGCGGGGCCCGCGCCCTGGTCGTGACCGACCGGGCGCAGAACCCGACCGGTGCGGCGGTGAGCGCCGGGCGGGCGCGGGCGCTGCGCTCCGTGCTGCGGGAGTACCCCGAGACCCTGCTCGTCGAGGACGACCACGGTCACGGCATCGTCGACCTGCCCCTGCACCCGTTGGCCGGTGCCACCCGCAGCTGGGTGTTCGTGCGCTCGGTCGCCAAGGCGTACGGCCCCGACCTGCGGCTCGCCGTGCTCACCGGGGACGCCGTCACCCTCGACCGGGTGCGTGGCCGTCAGCGGCTCGGGCCCGGGTGGGTCAGCCGGGTCACCCAGCGGGCCGTGGCGCGCCTGCTCTCCGACGGTGCGCTCGATCCGACGGCGGTGGCGGCGGCGTACCGCGCGCGACGGGATCCGCTGATCCGCGCGCTCGCGGAACGCGGGGTGCGGGCGCACGGGCGCAGTGGGCTCAACGTGTGGATCCCGGTGCCCGACGAGACGGGGGCCGTGGCCCGGCTGCTGCACGCCGGCTGGGCCGTCGCGCCCGGCGCGCGGTTCCGGATGAGCGCGCCGCCCGGTATCCGGGTCACCGTCTCCACGCTCGGGGAGGGGGAAGTGCGGGCGCTGGCGGAGGCCGTGGCTTCGGCGGTGGGGCCGGGGCGGCGGGGGTGGGGCGGGTACGTCTAGCGGGCCCGCGGGGCTGGTGGTTGTGCGGGTGGGTGGGGGCTGGTTGCGCAGTTCCCCGCGCCCCTTGGTGGGTTGTCGAGCCCTGGGGAGGGTTCGGGGTGCTTGCGTGGTCTCGTGTCGGGTGCGGGTGGGTGAGGGCTGGTTGCGCAGTTCCCCGCGCCCCTTTGGGGGTTGTCGAGCCCTCGGGAAAGGGGTTCGGGGTGCTTTCCGCGGTCTCGTGTCGGGTGCCGGTGGGTGGAGGCTTGTCGCGCAGTTCCCCGCGCCCCTTCAGGGGGTTGGCGGTCCGTCGGGGGATGAGTTCGGGGCGTTCCGGTTCGTATGGGTGCGGGTGGGTGGGGGTTGGGCGCGCAGTTCCCCGCGCGCCCCTTCAGGGGGTTGGCGGGCCGTGGGGGAGGAGTTCGGGCTCGCGGGGCATCAGGTGGTTCGTTTTGGGTGGGTTTGGGTCAGGGCTGCTCCTGTCAGGATGATGATCGCGCCTATCGGTGTGGACCAGGTCAGGGGTTCGCCCAGGATCGCGACGCCCGCCGCGGTGGCGAGGACCGGGATGAAGTAGGTGACCATCTGGGCCGTCGTCGGGCCGACCTCGGCGACGATGCCGTACTGGAGAAGCATGGCCAGGCCCGTGCCGAGGGCGCCCAGGGCCGCGACCGCCAGCAGGGGCAGGACCGGGAAGTGGGTCGGCAGGCTGGTGAAGAGGGGTGTGACCGCGGCCAGTTGGAGCGTGGCCAGCAGGAGCTGGGCCCCGGTCAGGGACAGATGTGAGTGGCCCGTGCCGGCGAGGGTGCGGCGGACGTAGATCCAGCCGACCGGGTAGCTGAGCGAGGCCAGCAGGGCCATCGCCGTGCCCGTGGCGTCCAGGCCCTGGAAGCCCTGCCAGGCGCCGAGGACGGTCAGTACCCCCAGGAAGCCGAGCCCGAGGCCCGCCACCCGCGCGCGCGTCGGCCGGTCCTCGGAGAGGGCGACCAGGGAGAGGACCATGCCCCACAGCGGGGAGCTCGCGTTGCAGATGCCGGCGAGGGTCGAGGGGATCGTCAGCTCCGCGTACGCGAAGAGGGAGAAGGGCAGCGCGTTCAGGAAGAACGCGGCCACCGCGAGATGGCCCCAGGTGCGCACCCCGCGCGGGAGCCGCTCGCGCTTGGCCACCATCACCACCGCCAGCACCGCCGTACCGAACACCAGCCGGCCGAGCGTCACCTGGAAGGGGGCGTACGTCCCGGTGCCGACCTTGATCAGCAGGAAACTGAAGCCCCAGATCAGCGCGAGGACGCCGAAGCGGACGCGCCAGTCGAGCGCGAGGCGGCGGGACGGGGCGGGCGCCGGGGTACGGGCGGTGGTGGCGGTGACGGTGCTCATGGGATCACCATGGGGCAGGATGACGTCGTAGCACAATCGAGATTTCGCTCGACGTATCTCGTAGTATCGCTTACATGTTGAACCTGGAGCGGCTCCGCACCCTCGACGCCCTCGCCCGGCACGGCTCGGTCAGCGGCGCCGCCGAGGGGCTGCACATCACGACGTCCGCCGTGTCGCAGCAGATGTCGAAACTGGAGCGGGAGGTCGGACAGCAGCTGCTCGCCAAGAACGGGCGGGGGGTCCGGCTCACCGACGCGGGCCGGCTGCTCGCCGAGCACGCCGGGCGCATCCTGTCGCAGGTGGAGCTCGCCCAGTCCGACCTGGAGGCGCAGCGCGGACAGGTCGTCGGCGAGCTGCGGCTGTCGGCGTTCCCGACCGCCGCGCGCGGTCTGTTCCCTGCCGCGCTGGCCGCCCTGCGCGCCCGGCACCCGGCGCTGCGGGTCCGTTCGAGCGAGCTGGAGCCGGAGGCCGGGATCAGGGGAGTGGTGCGCGGGGACCTGGACCTGGCGGTGGTGCTCGACTGGTACAACAAGCCGATGCCGGTGCCCGACGGCCTGGTCAAGGCGCCCCTGCTGGACGACCCCGCCGACGTGGCGATGCCGGCCGGCCACCGGCTCGCCGGCCGCGAGGAGGTGGACCTCGCCGAGTTCGCCGAGGACGAGTGGATCACCTGGGGGGAGGGCGAGTTCTGCCACGAGTGGCTGATGTTCACGCTGCGCTCCCGGGGGATCGAACCGATCGTCGGCCATCGCGCCGCCGAGACCCACACCCAGCTCGGACTCGTCGCCGCGGGACTCGGCGTGTGCATCGCCCCGGTCCTGGGCCGACATCCGATGCCGACCGGGGTCGTGACGGTGCCGCTCAGACAGCGGGTGCGCCGCCACGTCTACGTCGTGTGGCGGGCGGACGCCGACCGCCGCCCGTCGATCCGGGCGGCGGTCCAGGCGCTGCAGGCCGCGGGGGAGAAGCTCGGCTGACGGCTCCTCGGCGGCCTCCGCCGGACGCGCGGCCTAGGCGGTGCCCAGCTTGCGGAAGTCCCAGGACACGATCTTCTCGGGGGTCAGCCGCACCCAGGCGTGCCGGCCGTCGTGCGGCATCTCCTCCAGTCCGAAGTTCTTGCGCGCGAACAGGACCTCCGGGACGTCGAGTTCCGCGCGCAGTTCGCCGGTGCGCGGGCTCTCGCCCACGAACTCCACCGTCCCCGACAGCTCGACCCCGCGCAGGTCGTCGTACTCCTCCCCGGTGTCGACGACTATCGCCACCCGCGGGTCGCGGCACAGGTCGGCCCAGCGCTTGCTGCGCACCACGGAGTACAGCCACAGCGAGGTGCCGTCCCAGGCGAACCAGAGGGCACTCACATGCGGGGACCCGTCGGTCGACACGGTGGCGACCCGGCAGGTGCGCTGGCTGGTGAGGAACTCGTCCAGCTCGCCCGGCGTCATCATGATCTTCCGGCCCCTGCGTTGAGCGACGGTCATGCGGCCCCCTCTATCTCTCACGTCGTGCCAGAGGAGAGATCCTCTGACATCACGTCAGAAAAGGATGGGTCGTCTTCCGTCCCCACGCAATGGTGGCTAGTCTCGCCCGCCCACGCCACCGGCGAACAGGGGGCATCATGCCGTCGCGCGAACAGCTCAGCGACCTCCTCCACCCCACGAGCACCGTCCTGCTCACCGTCGAGTGCCAGCAGGGCGTGGTGGGCCCGGACAGCGCGCTGCCCGAACTGGCCCGTGAGGCACGTTCCTGCGGTGCCCTCGGCCGCGTCGCCCGGCTGGTCGCCGCCGCGCACGGGAGCGGCGTGCAGGTGATCCACGCGATCGCGGAGCGCCGCCCGGACGGCCGGGGCGCCAACCGCAACGCCCGGCTGTTCCGCGCCGCCGAACGGCTGCCCGTGCAGCAGCTCACGGGCACCGCGGCGGTCCGCGTGGCCGCCCCGATCGAGGTGGCCGAGCAGGACATCGTCGTACGGCGGCTGCACGGGGTGTCGCCGATCCACGGCACCGAGGTCGACGCGCTGCTGCGCAACCTGGGCTGCCGCACCCTGGTCGTGACCGGGGTCTCGGCCAACGTGGCGGTGCCGGCGGCCGTCTTCGACGCCGTGAACCTCGGCTACACCGCCGTCGTGCCGACGGACGCCGTCGCGGGGGTGCCCCCCGAGTACACCCCCGCGATGATCCGCCACACGCTCGCGCTCGTCGCGACCTGCGTGACCACCGACGAGGTGCTCGGCTGCCTCAGCGGGCCGCGGCGAGCGGCGACACGCGGATGACGCTCACGCCAGCTTGATGTCCTCGCCCGCCACCGTGATCTTGACAGCGGCCAGCGGCTGGGTGGCCGGCACCTTCTTGACGCTGCCGTCCTCGATGGAGAACTCGCTGTGGTGGCACGGGCAGACGATGACGCCGCCGGCCACCTTCGTCACCGGACAGCCCGCGTGCGTGCACTTGGAGGAGAACGCCTTGAACTGGCCGGCCGTCGGCTGGGTGACGACCACACCGGCTTCCTTGAAGATCTTGCCGCCGCCCTCGGGGATGTCCGAGGTCTTGGCGAGGGCCGCGCCCGAGGCGGCCGCGCCGCCCGTCGTGTCCTCGGACTTGTCGCCCGAACCGCTCTCCGACTTGTCCTCAGAGCCGCACGCCGTCAGCGCGACGGCGACCCCCGCCGCTCCCACCGCCGCCACGACGGTGCGGCGGCTGGGGCCTGCGGTGGGCTGTACCGATTCGCTGGTCATGCTGACGTTCCTCTCCTCGGATGTCCGTTGACGTGTCAAGCAGTACGGGCCGCCGCCACTCGCTGTTCAGACCGCCGTCCAGATGGTGAGCGGTCGGCGTCCGGGGGCCGTGATCGCCCCAGTAGCCTGGGGCGATGCTCAAGGAAGTCACCGCGACCCGCTACATCACGCCGCTGCGTGAGGGCGGCTCGCTGCCGGGACTCGTCGAGGCCGACGACCTCGGGACGTACGTCATGAAGTTCACCGGCGCCGGCCAGGGCCGCAAGACGCTGGTCGCCGAGGTCGTCTGCGGGGAACTGGCCCGGCGGCTGGGCTTCAGGGTGCCCCGGCTGGTGACGATCGGCCTCGATCCCGTGCTGGGCCTCGGGGAGCCCGACCCGGAGGTGCAGGAGCTGCTCAAGTCCAGCGGCGGCACCAACCTCGGCATGGACTTCCTGTCCGGCGCGTTCGGCTTCGACCCCCTCGCGTTCGCGGTGGGCGCCGAGGAAGCGGGCCGGATCGTCTGGTTCGACGCGCTGGTCAACAACGTCGACCGTTCCTGGCGCAACCCGAACCTGCTGGTGCGACGCGGCGAGGTCTGGCTCATCGACCACGGCGCGACCATGATCTGGCACCACAGCTGGCGCGGAGCGGAGGCCTCCGCGGCCCGCCCGTACGACATCTCCGAGCACGCGCTGCGGCCCTTCGCGCCGGACGTCGCGGCGGCCGCCGCCGCACTGGCCCCGCTGGTCACCGAGGAACTCCTGGCCGAGGTCACCGCCGCCGTCCCGGACGTGTGGCTGGTTGACGAGCCCGGCTTCGCCACGCCGGACGACCTGCGGCGCGCCTACGCCCGGCCGCTGCTCGCGCGGGCCGCCCGCGTCCACGAGCGCATCGAGGGGGACAAGTGAGCGATCGGAACGTCTTCGAGTACGCCGTGCTGCGGGTCGTGCCCCGGGTGGAGCGCGGCGAGTGCATCAACGCCGGAGTGCTCGTGTACTGCCGCGCCGCGACCTACGTCGGTGTGCGCACGCACCTCGACGAGAGCAGGCTGCTGGCCCTCGACCCGGCCGCCGACGTGGCCGGCGTCCGGGCGGCGCTGCGTGCCGTGGAAGGGGTGTGCGCCGGTGGTACGGCTGCGGGGCAGGCCGCGTCCGACGACGCCGGACGGCGCTTCCGCTGGCTGATCGCGCCGCGCTCGACGGTCGTCCAGCCCGGGCCCGTGCACACCGGTCTGACCGCCGATCCGGCGGCCGAGGCGGAGCGGTTGCTCGACCTGCTGGTGAGGTAATGGATCACACCCCGCTCGTGTGGCGTTGACACCGGGTGCCAGGGCTTCTAGCGTCACGTCTGCTGAAGGTACTAAGCGGTCGCTCACCAGATGGGCGTACTTTCTCAAGGGCGAGGAGAACCAGCAATGTCCACCACTGAGCAGCGGGTCGCCGTGGTCACCGGCGGGGCGCGCGGCATCGGCGCCGCCACCGCCGTACGACTGGCCGCCGAGGGTCGCGCGGTCGCGGTGATCGACCTCGACGAGGCCGCCTGCAAGGACACCGTCGAGAAGATCACCGCGGCGGGCGGCAGGGCCCTCGCGGTCGGCGCGGACGTCTCCGACGAGGCGCAGGTCGAGGCCGCGATCGCGCGCGTCGCCGCGGAACTCGGCGCACCGACCATCCTCGTCAACAACGCGGGCGTCCTGCGCGACAACCTGCTGTTCAAGATGAGCGCCGGTGACTGGGACACGGTCATGAACGTGCACCTGCGCGGCGCCTTCCTGATGGCCAAGGCGGTCCAGAAGCACATGGTCGACGCCGGCTTCGGCCGTATCGTCAACCTGTCCTCTTCCTCCGCCCTCGGCAACCGTGGCCAGGCCAACTACTCCGCCGCCAAGGCCGGTCTGCAGGGCTTCACCAAGACCCTGGCCAAGGAACTCGGCAAGTTCGGCATCACCGCGAACTCCGTCGCCCCCGGCTTCATCGCCACCGACATGACGGCCGCCACCGCCGCGCGCGTGGGCATGGGCTTCGAGGACTTCAAGGCCGCGGCCGCCACCCAGATCCCCGTGGCCCGCGTCGGCGAGCCCGACGACATCGCCAACGCGATCGCCTTCTTCACGGGCGAGGCGGCCGGATTCGTCTCCGGCCAGGTGCTGTACGTCGCCGGCGGACCGCTCGACTAGGGCCGGGGGAAAACGACATGACTGCTCTGCCTGAACTCTCCGGCAAGGTCGCCCTCGTCACGGGCGCCAGCCGCGGAATCGGTTACGGCGTCGCGGAGGCGTTCATCGCCCGCGGCGACCGCGTCTGCATCACGGGCCGCAACGAGGACGCCCTCAAGGAGGCCGTCGAGGCGCTCGGCGCCGACCGCGTCATCGGCGTCGCCGGCAAGGCGCACGACGAGGCCCACCAGGCCACCGCCGTCGAGCGCACCATGGAGGCCTTCGGCCGCGTCGACTTCCTGGTCAACAACGCCGGTACGAACCCGGTGTTCGGGCCCATCGCCGACCTCGACCTGAACGTGGCGCGCAAGGTCTTCGAGACCAACGTGATCTCCGCACTCGGCTTCGCCCAGCGGACCTGGCACGCGTGGCAGAAGGACAACGGCGGCGCGATCGTCAACATCGCCTCCGTCGCGGGCGTCTCCGCCTCGCCCTTCATCGGCGCCTACGGCGTCAGCAAGGCCGCGATGATCAACCTGACGCTGCAACTGGCGCACGAGTTCGCGCCCGGCGTGCGGGTCAACTCGATCGCCCCGGCGGTCGTGAAGACCAAGTTCGCCTCGGCCCTGTACGAGGGCCGGGAGGCGGAGGCCGCCGCGGCCTACCCGCTGGCCCGCCTCGGAGTACCCTCCGACATCGGCGGCGCCGCCGCGTTCCTGACGTCGGAACAGTCCGACTGGATCACCGGACAGACGCTCGTCGTCGACGGCGGCATCTTCCTCAACGCCGGCGTGGGCTGACCTCTCCGGCCCCGGCACGGGCGTCCGTCGACACCGGACGGCGCCCGTGCCGGCGCACAGAAACCGCACAGCCCGATGACAACGTCGTCATCGCCGAGGCGATCAGAAAGCCCGTTTCACCAGAGGTTGACGGGCCGTGACGCTGCGGTATGGTCTGCCGACCCTGGGTACGGCAGATCGAGGAGCGTGCGCGTGTTCAACCGGAACCGAGGCCTGCGGCGGGTGGCGGCCATCGCGTCCATATCGTCCCTGGTGGCCGGATGCGGTGTCCTGTCGACCGGCTCCTCCGAGGACCAGGGGCCCATCGTGGTGGGCACCACCAGCGCCCCCAGCACACTGGACCCGGCCGCGTCCTGGGACGGCTCGTGGGAACTGTTCCGCAACGTCTTCCAGACGCTGCTGGCCTATCCGACGGGCTCGACGACACCCCAGCCCGACGCCGCCAAGAACTGCCGCTTCACCGACGGCTCGAACCGGACGTACAGCTGCGAACTGCGCCAGGGGCTGAAGTTCGCCGACGGGGACGTGCTCGACGCGCAGGCCGTGAAGCACTCGATCGACCGGATCAGGAAGATCGGTGTGGCCGGCGGTCCGGCCGGGCTGCTCGGCAGCCTCGACCGCGTGCAGGTGCTCGGCAGCCTCCAGGTCGTCTTCCACCTCAACAAGCCGGACGCCACCTTCCCGTTCGTGCTGGCCACGCCCGCCATGTCGCTGGTCGACCCCGACGACTACCCCGCCGGGTCCCTCCGCAAGGACGGCAAGGTGTCCGGGTCCGGGCCGTACCGGCTGCGGACGTACCAGGAGGGCAAGAAGGCCGAACTCGTCCGCAACGACGCCTACCGGGGCTTCGCCCAGCGCAAGAACGACGCGGTGACCATCCGGTACTTCCAGGACTCCGCCACGATGGTCAGGGCGCTGCGGGACAAGCAGATCGACGTGACGTACCGCGGCCTCGCCGCCGACGACATCGTCGCCCTCCAGTCCAGGAACTCCGACGGCGAGCTCCAGCTGATCGAGGGCTCCGGCACCGACATCAACTACCTGGTGTTCAACCCGAAGGACCCCTGGGCGAGCAAGACCGCCGTCCGCCGGGCCGTCGCCCAGCTCGTCGACCGCGGAGCCATCTCGCACAAGATCTACAAGGGCACGGTGGACCCGCTGTACTCCATGGTCCCCAAGGGACTCACGGGCCACACGACCGGCTTCTTCGACGACTACGGCGACCCCAGCACCTCCAAGGCCCGCCAGCTCCTGTCCGAGGCGGGCATCACCCGGCGCGTCCCGCTCACCCTCTGGTACACGAGCGACCGCTACGGCTCCGAGACGGCCGAGGAGTTCAAGGAGCTCAAGTCCCAGCTCGAGGACTCCGGACTCTTCACCATCACCCTGAAGAGCCGGCCCTGGAAGACCTACGTCGAGGGCTACCAGAAGGGCGAGTACCCGGTCTTCGGACGCGGCTGGTTCCCCGACTTCCCGGACGCCGAGAACTTCATCGCCCCGTTCGTCGGTGCCCAGAACGCGCTCGGCACCCCCTACGCCGAGCCGAAGATCACCGACGTGCTGCTGCCCCGTTCCCGGAGCGAGAGCGACCGCGGCAACGTGGTGAAGGACTTCGAGGAGGCACAGCAGATCCTGGTGGACGACGCCCGGCTGCTGCCCCTGTGGCAGGGACGGCAGTTCGTGGCGGCGAGCGTCGACATCTCCGGCGCCGAACGGGCCCTGGACCCGTCGACGATCATGACGATGTGGGAGCTGTCCCGCAAGACGAGCTGGTAGGAGCGGGAGCGCCGCGACCGCGGTGCCGGTTGTCAGTGGCCGCCTGTAGGTTTCGTGGCCTGGAAGCGATCGCACCGCGCAGTCGCCGCACACCGTGAGGAAGTCGACGTGACCGACATCGCCATGCTGCCCGAGTCCTGGCGCGGGGTCCTGGGCGACGAGCTCCAGCAGCCCTACTTCAAGGAGCTGACGGAGTTCGTCGAGGAGGAGCGGGCGAAGGGCCCCGTCCACCCGCCGCGCGAGGAGGTCTTCGCCGCACTGGAGGCCACCCCGTACGAGAGCGTGAAGGTCCTCGTCCTCGGCCAGGACCCGTACCACGGCGAGGGCCAGGGCCACGGGCTGTGCTTCTCGGTGCGGCCCGGGGTGCGGACACCGCCCTCCCTGCGCAACATCTACAAGGAGATGAAGGAGGAGCTCGGCCTGCCCGTGCCGGACAACGGCTATCTGATGCCGTGGGCCAGGCAGGGCGTGCTGCTGCTCAACGCGGTGCTCACCGTGCGCGGCGGCGAGGCCAACTCGCACAAGGGCAAGGGCTGGGAGAGGTTCACCGACGCGGTGATCCGCGCGGTGGCCGACCGGCCCGACCCGGCGGTGTTCGTGCTGTGGGGCAACTACGCGCAGAAGAAGCTCCCCCTGATCGACGAGACGCGGCACGTCGTGGTCAAGGGCGCGCACCCCTCGCCGCTGTCGGCGAAGAAGTTCTTCGGCTCCCGCCCGTTCACGCAGATCAACGCGGCGATCGCGGCGCAGGGCCACGAGCCCATCGACTGGCGCGTCCCGGACCTCGGCTGAGTGCCGCCGGGCCGGTTCCCGTGGAGCCGGCCCGGTGCGGCCTGACGGGGATTGTCAGTGGCCGGCGCTAGCGTCGGGAAGGACAGCCGACGAGCGCGCGAAGGAGACAGGGTGGCGGAGCGTCAGGAGCAGGCGGCCCCGGATGCCGTGATGACACGGATCGGGCAGGTCGTCATCCTGCATCACGCGGGCGACCGCGAGGAGGCCCGGCACCGTTTCCTCGGCCTGTGGGCGGAGATCGGCGAGGACGGCGACCCACTGCACCGCTGCACCCTCGCGCATTACCTGGCCGACACGCAGGACGACCCCTTCGACGAACTCGCCTGGGACCTGCGGGCGCTGACGGCCGCCGAGGAACTGACCGCCGACCGGCTCGCCGGGCACGGGGCCGCGCTCGCCGTCCGCGCCCTGTACCCCTCCCTGCACCTGAACCTGGCCGCCGACTACGTGAAACTCGGCCGGGCCGAGGTCGCCCGCACCCATCTGCGCCGCGCCCGCGCCGCCGCCGACGCCCTCGCCGACGACACCTACGGCGACGGGGTGCGGGCCGCGATCAGCCGCCTGGAGCTGCGCCTCGGGGACGGCGGCGGCACGGACGGGGGCGGGTGGAGGCGGTCCTGACCGCCGCGTCCGCCCTGTCCGCGTGCTTCGCCCTCTCGGTGACCGGCTGTCCGGTCTCAGTGCTGGTAGGCGTGCCCGCAGATGACGGCCTCGGGGCTGTCCGGCTGCCAGCCGCCGTACTGCCTGCCCAGCGCGCACACGTCGGTGTGCCGCCGCACGGTCGCGCGGACGGACTCCGACACGTCCGGGATCGCGACGCGTGGCCGCCGCGGCTGCCGGGGCGGCACGGCCGGCGTGCGGGGACGGGAGTGCCGGAGAGGAGCCGGCTGCCGCTCCACGGCGGGCGGTGCCGCCGCCCGGCGCGGTGCGGGGACGTCCGTCCGCGGACGGGGGGAGGGGCCGATGAGCTCCAGGGCCTCCCTGGCCGGCGCCTGCACGGCCCGGCCCGGCCCGGCCCGGCCGTCCGGTCGGGGCGCCGACGGCTGGGCGGCCGGCGGACCGGGCACGGGCGGCCGCTGGACCGTCACACAGCCGGACAGGGCCGACACGGCGACGGCGGCCAGGAGCGTTGCGGTGGTCGTCGTTCGATGCACCCGCGCCACTCTGCTGGTTCGGGCCGGCTTCGGGACAGCGGACCGGCGCAGGTTGCCCCACACGAGTGATCTCCCGCCCCTTACGGAGGGCGCGGGGGTGACGGGGCTGACGGCGGCCGGGCCGGCGTGCGGCGTCCCCGGTCCCGCGCCCGGTCAGTATCCGGTGGCGCCGTCGACGCGCTCGCGGATCAGGTCGGCGTGGCCGTTGTGGCGGGCGTACTCCTCGATCATGTGGGTGTAGATCCAGCGCAGACTGAAGGGCTCGTCGGTGGAACGGCTTCTGCCCTTGGAGAGGTCGTCGAGCGCGAGGCCGGCCGCGAGCCGCCGGGCGGTCTCGATCTCGCCCTGCCAGGTGGCGCGGGCCTCCGCCCAGGTGTCCGCCTCGGTGAGGTGGAACTCGCCGTCCGGGTCCTCGTCGGTGTAGTAGATCGCCGGTGCGTCCTCACCCGTGAGGATCCTGCGGAACCAGTTCCGCTCCACCTCGGCCATGTGCCGCACCAGGCCCATCAGGGACAGCGCGGACGGCTCCACCGAGGCGGTCCTGAGCTGGGCGTCGGTCAGTCCCTCGCACTTCCACGCCAGGGTCGCGCGGTGGTAGTCCAGCCAGCCTTCGAGCATGGTGCGTTCACCGGCGTCCTGAGCGGGTTCGCTGCGCTGCGTCGTCATACCCGCATGGTGACCCGACGCGGCGGAGAAGACCCGCGGTTTTTCCGCCGACGGGCGGGCTGCCGCCGGCGCGCGTGACTGTCGCGCACGCGAAGGGCTGCCGCTTGCGCGCGCCCGCCGTAGGCCGGCCGCCCATCGCGCGGCCGCGGGGCGGACTGCCGCCGACCGACCGACCGACCGCCGACGTGCTGTCGCGCATGCGACGGCTGCTGCTGGCGCGACCGCCGGGGCCCGTCTTCCCGCGACCGCCAACGGCCTCACCGCCCGCGCGCGGGCGACGGCGGACGGGCCGCCGCCAGCGCATTGGCCGCTCCGGTCGCACCGGCCCAACCAACCGCGCGCGGCGGCCCGCCGCGGCCCGCAGGCCCCCGTGCCGGCCGCTCCGGTGCCCGGCCCCCCGTGCAGGTCGCTCCGGTCCCCCGACCTCCCGCCATCGGCCCCCGTCGCCGCCCCCGCTCACCCGCCCCCGCACCCCCGTATGCTTCCGAGTTCTCAGCAGGCAGTCGGTGGAGGAGCGCGCGTGAAGGTCGGTTGCATCGGACTCGGGGACATCGCGCGGAAGGCTTACCTGCCCGTCCTCGCCGTACAGGCCGGAGTCGAACTGCACCTGCAGACCCGTACCCCCGCCACGCTGACCCGTGTCGCCGACGAACTCCATCTGCCCGTCGCGCAACGCCACGCGGACCTGGACGCCCTTCTCGCGCAGGACCTCGACGCCGCGTTCGTGCACGCGCCCACGAGCGTCCACCCGGAGATCGTCACCCGCCTCCTCGACGCCGGCGTACCGACATACGTCGACAAGCCGCTCGCCTACGAACTCGCCGACTCCGAGCGGCTGGTGGCCCTCGCCGAGCGGCAGCGCACCAGCCTCGCCGTCGGCTTCAACCGGCGTCACGCCCCCGCCTACGCGCAGTGCGCCGAGCACCCGCGCGAACTGATCGTCCTGCAGAAGAACCGCGTCGGCCTGCCCGAGGAACCACGGGCGATGATCCTCGACGACTTCATCCACGTCGTCGACACCCTGCGCTTCCTGGTGCCCGGACCGGTCGACGACGTCACCGTGCGCGCCCGCGTGGTCGACGGCCTGCTGCACCACGTCGTGCTGCAGCTCTCCGCCGAAGGCTTCACCGCGCTCGGCGTGATGAACCGGCTCAGCGGTTCGGCGGAGGAGATCCTCGAGGTGTCCGGGCAGGACACCAAGCGGCAGGTGCTGAACCTCTCCGAGGTGATCGACCACAAGGGGCAGCCGACCCTGCGGCGGCGCGGGGACTGGGTGCCGGTGGCCCGGCAGCGGGGCATCGAACAGGCGGTGCTGGCCTTCCTCGACGCCGTGCGCGCGGGCCGGGTGCTCAGTGCCCGGGACGCGCTGGCGACTCACGAACTGTGTGAGCGGGTGGTCCGAGCGGTTCAGGAGCGAGCCGCCT
This sequence comes from Streptomyces sp. NPDC005574, assembly GCF_040605435.1. Taxonomy (NCBI): domain Bacteria; kingdom Bacillati; phylum Actinomycetota; class Actinomycetes; order Kitasatosporales; family Streptomycetaceae; genus Streptomyces; species Streptomyces sp. NPDC005574. Next base: position 113,490 of record NZ_JBEXCW010000015.1, on the reverse strand, counting down.
GAGCCGCAGGGTCCGCGCGCCCTCGGTCGCGCACCACGCGGCGAGGATCAGCAGCGCCGCGTGCGCGGGCCAGTCACCGAAGCGGACGTACGGCGTGACGCCGTGCGCCAGCGGGACGGCGTACACCCGGGCGGTGCTGCTGTCGGTGCCGAGCCAGGGACCGAGGCGCTGCCCGCTCGGACCGTAGACGGCCGACACCCCCGTCAGCGTCGCGTGCACCATCGGCCGGCCCGTCTCGGCGGCCCGCAGCGCGGCCAGCGAGGCGTGCTGCTCGGGAGCCCAGGTGTTCTGGAACGTCGAGGTCGAGGACTGCGCGACCAGCACGTCGGCACCGTCCTCGGTGAGATGGCGGCTCATGTCGGGGAACGCGGTCTCGAAGCACACCATCGGCCCGACGCGCAGCCCGTGCCCGACGTTCATCACCACCTGCTCCGTGCCGCGCCGGCGGTCCTCACCGGCCGCCTTGCCGACGGAGGTCGCCCAGCCGAGCAGGGAACGCGCCGGGATGTACTCGCCGAAGGGGACCAGCCGCATCTTGTCGTAGCGGTCGCCGGTGAGGCCGCGCGGGCCGACGAGGACCGAACTCTTGTAGATGCCGGGCTTGTCGGAGCGCCGGGCGTCGACGTTGACCAGGACGTCGGCCCCGGTCGCCCGGGAGAGGGCCGCGATCCGCCCGGCCAGGTCGGGGCGTTCGCCCAGGTCGAAACCGACACTGCTCTCACCCCAGACGATCAGGTCGACGTCCTGCCCGACCAGCCGGCGGGTGAGCTGCTCCTCGCGGTCGAACCGGCGGTCGCCGCTGTCGAGTCCGCCCACGACACCCGGCTGCACCACGGCTATCCGTACCTCGCCGTCGACGTCGGGCCGCGGCGACCACACCCACGCCGCCGAGGTGGCGGCGGCCGTCGCGACCAGGCCGGCCACGGCGGGCATCCGGGACGCGCGGACCGACACCAGCACGGCGACCGCGACATTGACCGCCACCACCAGGAAGCTCAGCAGCCACCCCCCGCCGACCGAGGCCAGCCGCAGGGCCGGCTCCAACTGCCACTGGCTGGCGCCGAGCATGCCCCAGGGGCCGCCGAGTCCCTGCCAGGAACGGACCAGTTCGATCCCGAGCCAGCCCGAGGGCAGCACGAACAGGGCGCCCGCCACCTGGCCGCGGGTGGGGGTCGCGGCCAGGAACCGGCGCACGAGCGCGCCCCACGGGGCCCACAGCGCGCCGAGCAGGGCCGCGATGACGAAGGTGAACACGTTCAGGCTGGGCAGCAGCCAGTGGTGCATCGCCAGCATGAAGCCGAAGCCGCCGCTCCAGCCGTCGTGGGCGGCCCGTCTGCCGGTCGGCGCGGAGCGGGCCAGCGCGATCCACGGGACGAGGGCGACGTAGGCGAACCACCACAGTGACGGCGCCGGGAAGGCGAGTACGGGCAGGGCGCCCGCCAGCGCGGCGACGACCGAACGCCGCCACGGCGAGGCCAGCCATCTCTCCGGGACCGACGAGGCGGATGGGGCCGACGGGGCGGACGCGGTGGACGGGACGAATGCGGCGGTCGTCGAGCGCCGCAGGGCGAGGGCGGGCCGGTGGCCGAAGGTTTTCATACGGCGCTCCTCTACCCAGCGGACGGCCCGAGTGTGCGTACCGGCGGCGATCCAGGACGCCGGACGCCCAATTCAGTTGACCACAGGTGCGGGTCGCCGCTCCGGCAGACGGCGCCACTTCTCCTGGACGACCACGGCACGCAGCCGCCACCCGTCGTGCGTGCGCAGCAGCCCGAAGGCGTACCGTCCGCCGCACACGAAGTCAGGTGCCGCCGCCGGGCCGTCGTCCGTGGCGAAGCGCATCGGATTGACGTAGTCGGCGCGGACCTGGGCGGTGTCGCCCGCGTCCTGGTCGTGCACCCCGAAGCTGATCCTGCGGTTGACGATGAGGTGCTGCCGCATCGCGAACAGCTCCATGCTCTCGGCGAGCCACGCGACGACCCTCCCGGCGTCCCCCTCGACACCCCCCGCCGAGCGGTAGTCCGCGCGCCCGCCGGGGGCGAACAGCGCCCGGTACGCCTCCCAGTCGCCGTCGTCCACCGCCGCGGCGTAGTCGGTGATCAGTTCGTCGACGGCCAGCCGGTCCATCACGGTCGCGAGCTCCACACGCTGCGTCATCGGCTCAGTGTTGGGCATGGACCGGGCCGCGCCAAGGGGCGGGCCGCGACAATCGCCGTCGGCGGGGGTGCGTCCCGGCCACCCGCGACTAGGGTGATCGATGATCGATCACCTTTGGAGCGCTGGGGAGGATTCATGACACGTCGGCCCGTCACGGTGGTCACCGGAGGCAGCAGGGGGATCGGCGCCGCGACCTGTCGGCGCCTCGCCGCCGACGGGCACGACCTGGTGCTGGGGTACGTCAGGGACGCCGGGGCCGCGGAGGCGGTGGCGGACGAGGTGCGTGAGGCCGGCGGCCGGTGTGTCACCGTGGCCGGGGACACGTCCGTCGAGGCGGACGTCGAGCGGCTCTTCGACACCGCCGAGCGGCGGCTCGGGCCGGTGACGGGCCTGGTGAACAACGCCGCGGTGACCGGTCCGCTCGGCCGGCTGGCCGACGCCGACTCCGCCGACCTGCGCCGGGTCCTGGACGTCAACCTCCTGGGGGTGCTGCTGTGTTCGCGCCGGGCGGCGCAACTCATGACCCCGCGCGGAGCCGGCGTGATCGTGAACGTCTCCTCGGCCGCCGCCACCCTCGGCAGTCCCGGCGAGTACGTCCACTACGCCGCGACCAAGGCGGCCGTCGACGCCCTGACCCTGGGCCTGGCCAAGGAACTCGGCCCGGACGGGGTGCGCGTCAACGCGGTCGCGCCGGGTGTCGTGGACACCGATATGCACGCCGCGATGGGCGCACCGGACCGGGCCGCGCGGGCCGCCGCCTCGATTCCGCTGCGACGGCCGGGCCTCGCGGAGGAGATCGCCGCGGCGATCGCGTGGCTGCTGTCGCCGGAGGCGTCCTACGCGACCGGCGCGGTGCTGCGGGTGTCCGGCGGCCGGTGACGCTCAGCGGGCGGCGCGCAGCCGCTGGAAGGCGGTCGGTGTGGGGCGCGCGGTGAGGAAGTCCCTGATGCGCAGGGCGCATTCCCTGGGGTCGGAGCGGCTGGTGTCGCACTCGACGTCGTAGACGCCGTGGGCGTGCACCTGCTCCAGCTGGCGCGCGGCGAGGCCGGGCGGCCGGTCGGCACGCTCGCGTTCGCGGCGCTCCAGCTCGGGCAACGGGCAGTGCACACCGACGAGTACGACGTCCTGCGGCTCGAACAGCGCGAGGCAGTCGGTGAGTCGCCACTCGGCGCTCAACACGTGGTCCATGACGACGTTGTTGCCGGCGGCGGCCATGCCGGCGACCGCGCGGTGGTAGCCCTGCCAGGTGCGGTGCAGCACGGTGGCGAGCCGGTCCGGCGGGACGTCGCCGCGGGAGCGCATCGCGTGGAACGCGTCGACGGGCATGTGGAAGTACGGTTCGTCGAGCATCGCGAGCAGCTCGGTGGCGATGCTCGACTTGCCCGAACTGGACGTGCCGTTGAGGAAGATGACGAGTCCGCTGCGGGGCGGGACGCTGCTGAGGTGCTCCACTGATTCCTGCCGTGAGAGTGCGGTGTTCCGAGGTGCGCGGTGGCCGGTCTCAGGCGGCCTCGACGACCTCGCCCCGGATCGCCGCCGCCCACTCGACCACCAACCGCTCGTAGGCCACCCGCTCCTGAGCCGTCAGTGAGCCGCCCGCACGCATCCACAGGGCGCGGATCTGCTCGTTGACCTGGGCGGCGGACCGTGCGGAAACAGAGGTGTCGGAATCGGGGAACATGCGGACAAGCGTAGGCGCAAGCACTGACAGTCCGCTACCGGACGGCTACTGATCCCGTATGGGCTTGGTCACGGGCATGTCTCGGAGCTCGCGGTCGCGCGTCAGCCCGCCGACTCCGCCGCGTGCGGACTCAGCGTGCCGGCGGCGACCAGGGCGATGATGACGACGCCGAGCGCGATGCGGTACCAGACGAACGGCATGAAGCTCTTGGTCGTGATGAACTTCATGAACCAGGCGATCACGGCGTATCCGGATATGAAGGCGATGACCGTCGCGAAGGCCGTGGGCCCCCACGAGACGTGGCCGCTGCCCACCGCGTCCTTCAGCTCGAAGAGGCCCGATGCGAGCACCGCGGGGATGGCGAGAAGGAACGAGTAACGGGCCGCGGACTCACGCTTGTACCCCATGAGGAGGCCGCCGCTGATGGTGGCCCCCGAGCGGGAGACGCCGGGGATGAGGGCCATGGCCTGGCACAGGCCGAAGATCAGGCCGTCCTTCACGCTCAGGTCCTGGAGGGCCTTGCGCTGCTTGGGGGCGCGGTGGCGGCCGCCGGTCTCGTCGCGTGCCGCCATCCGGTCGGCCACGCCGAGGACGACACCCATCACGATCAGCATGGTCGCGGTGATCCGCAGGTCCCGGAACGGCCCCTCGATCTGGTCCTTGAGCGTCACGCCCAGCACGCCGATGGGGATCGAGCCGACGATGACCAGCCAGCCCATCTGGGCGTCGTGGTCCTGGCGCATGGCCTTGCTGGTGAGCGAGCGGGCCCAGGCCGCGACGATCCGCGCGATGTCCTTGCGGAAGTAGATCAGTACGGCCGCCTCGGTGCCGATCTGGGTGATCGCGGTGAAGGCCGCCCCCGGGTCCTCCCAGCCGGAGAACGCCGCGGTCAGCCGCAGGTGCGCGCTGGAGGACACGGGAAGGAACTCGGTCAGCCCCTGGACGAGTCCGAGGATGAGGGATTCAAACCAAGACATGAAGTTACGGAGTCCAAGCGCTGATGGGGGGAGGGCCGGGGGACGCACCCGCCCGCCGGGCCCGGTGATCGCGGGTGTCTACGGGGGAGCGTAGCGCCCCCGGGTGACATGCCCGGCACAGGGGCTTGGTGAATGCTTTGCCAAGTGCCGCAGAGGGCGGAGCCGTTCGGCGGGAGGGCGCGCGGGCGCGGGGCGTTCAGGCCGCCGTCGGTCCCTGGACCGTCCAGCCGGGTGCCAGCGGGTGGGCCGTGAGGTCCTCGTGGCGCACGGCGTCGCCGCAGGCCCGGCAGGTGACGACGGGGGCCAGTTCGCTGCCGCAGGAGTGCTCGATCGCCATGGGGCGTTCGCCGTCCGGGCGGAGGTGGCGGTCGCCCCACGCCATGAGGGTCATCAGGACCGGCTCCAGTTCGAGCCCGGCCTGCGTGGGCCGGTACTCGAAGCGCGGCGGGCGCTCGCTGTAGGCGCGCTTGCCGAGGATGCCCGCGTCGACGAGTCGGCGCAGCCGGGTGGCCAGGATGTCGCGCGGGGCGCCGGTGTTGCGGACGAGCTGGTCGAAGCGGCTGTTGCCGAGGCAGACCTCGCGCAGGACGAGCAGGGAGTACTTCTCACCGACGAGTGCGAGCGCGTCCGCGATGGAGCAGGGGCGCGGGTCCTTGGGGGCGGCCATGGGGCCCAGTCTAGGCGGGGGTCCGATTTTCCAACTCGCCGGTGCGGCTGCCGCGCGAGGAAGGGTTGGATTTTCCAACTCGCAGCGTTATGGTCGGTTCGGATTTCCTACTCACTGGTAATCGCCCCGGTCACCGCCCGGGCGGCCAAGGAGGCCGGCACCATGCGTGACGCAGTCATCGTCGAAGCCGTACGCACCCCCGTGGGCAGGGGCAGGCCGAACGGCGCCCTCGCACACGTCCACCCCGCCGAACTTCTCGCCCACGCCCTGCGCACGCTCGTCGAGCGCGCCGGAGTCGATCCGGCGCTCGTCGACGACGTCATCGGCGGCACCGTCGACCAGGTCGGGGAGCAGGCCATGAACACCACCCGCTACGCCGTCCTGTCGGCGGGCTTCCCGGAGTCCGTCCCGGCGACCACGGTGGACCGCCAGTGCGGCTCGTCCCAGCAGGCCGTGCACTTCGCGGCGCAGGGCGTCATGGCGGGCGCCTACGACCTCGTCATCGCGTGCGGCGTCGAGTCGATGAGCAGGGTGCCGATGTGGTCCAACGTGCCTGCCGGCCAGGACCCGTTCGGCCCCGGCGTCGCCGAGCGCTACCGGGAGGGCCTGATCCCGCAGGGCATCAGCGCCGAACTCATCGCCGCCAAGTGGTCGCTCTCACGCGAGGAGATGGACGCCTTCGCGGTCTCCTCGCACCGCAAGGCCGCCGCGGCCTGGGACGCCGGCCTGTTCGACGCCGAGGTGGCCCCCCTCGACGGCGTCACCCGCGACGAGTGCGTACGGCCGGACAGCACCACCGAGATCCTCGCCGGGCTCCGGCCCGCCTACCACGACCCGGACTTCGCCGAGCGCTTCCCGCAGATCGAGTGGAACGTCACCGCGGGCAACGCCAGTCCGGTCAACGACGGCGCCTCCGCGGTCCTCATCACCTCGAGCGAGACGGCGGCCCGGCTCGGCCTGCGTCCGCTCGCCCGGCTGCACAGCTTCGCGGTCACCGGCTCCGACCCGGTCCTGATGCTCACCGGCGTCGTCCCGGCCACCGAGAAGGTGCTGCGCCGGGCGTCCCTGAGCCTCGACGACATCGACCTGTTCGAGGTCAACGAGGCGTTCTCCAGCGTCGTCCTGGCCTGGCGGCAGGAGACCGGGGCCGACCTCGCGAAGGTCAACGTGCACGGCGGCGCCATCGCCCTCGGCCACCCGCTCGGTGCGAGCGGCACCCGTCTGACGACCACCCTCGTGCACGCGATGCGCGAGCGCGGCGCCCGCTACGCCCTGCAGACGATGTGCGAGGCGGGCGGCCTCGCCAACGCGATGATCCTGGAGTCGGTGTAGCCGCAACGGCGGTGCCGGGCGCGCCGTCGAGGCCGGTGTGGACCGCCGGGCCGCGTCCGGCAGCGGGCGCCCTGCGGCAGGTGTTCCGACAGGACCTATCGGCCGCGCAGTTGGTGGCGCTTGCGCCAGGCCACCACCGCGCCCACCAGGGCCGGTGCGGCGATGCAGGCCATCGCCACCAGGAAGGCGGGTGAGGTCGGCGCCGAGGCGCGGGAGCCGGCGACGACGTACGCGGCCGTGTTCGGGATCGAGCCGAGGGCGGTCGCGAGCAGGAACGGGACGTAACCCATGCGGGAGACGGCCGCGCAGTAGTTCGCGGCCCAGAACGGCACCCCGGGGAACAGCCGGGCCGCCAGCATCGAGCGGAAGCCGTGCCGGCTCAACTGCCCGTCCGCCGCCCGCAGCCACCGGCCGCGCAGCAGGGGACGCAGGGCGTCCTGGCCGAGGAGCCGGCCGAGCCCGAAGGCGACGCCGGCCCCGAGGACCGTGCCCGCCAGGGCCGCGCCGACCCCCAGCTGGCTGCCGAACAGCGCGCCCGCCGCCAGGTTCAGCAGCGGCCGCGGCACGAACGCCACGGTGCACAGGCCGTAGGCCGCGGCGAAGACCACCGCGGCGGCGGCTCCGCCGAGTTGCGGCGGCCAGCCGTCCGACAGCAGCCGCTGCGGATGGAACAGGAGCACGGTCGAGGCGGCCGCCATGAGCAGCGCGAGAAGCAGGGACAGCCGCGACCACGGCGAGAGCAGCGCTCTCGTGCAGCGGGCGCTGAGGCCGGTGGGCAGGACGGGCGCGACCGTGGGGACGGTGAGCTCCGTGGCGGTGGCCCGGGGAGGAGCCGTGGCGGTGCCCCCAGAGCGGGTGGTGGCATCGAGCATCCGGCGACACTAACCGACTTGTATGTGTGATCGCCGTATGGTCCGGCTCACAACCGTTACAGACATGGGCATTTCGAACGCGCCGCCGCATGTGTGCCCGGCCCGGCGGTGGGCACGCGTGCCCCCGGCACGCCGAAAACCATTCGACGCGGGGCACCGCCTCGGCGATGATCGGCGTCATGTTCCGGTACGCCTTCCCTCTCGCAGCATCCGCCGTCGCGGATGCCCCGAAGGCTGCCGTTCCCGTTCTCGTGGCAGCCGTCGACGGCGCCCGAAGCTGACCCTTCCCGGATCGTCCGGCGGACCCCGCAGGGGGAGGGTCGGCAACTCCAGGGGGTCCCCGTCCCGGCCGCGCCCGACGCGCCGGGGCCATCGCTCGGCACCACCGAGAGGCTTCGAGGAACCGCCATGCCCAAGACGGCGTACGTACGCACCAAACCGCATCTGAACATCGGCACCATGGGGCACGTCGACCACGGCAAGACCACCCTGACCGCCGCCATCACCAAGGTCCTCGCCGACCGCGGGGCGTCCACCTTCGTCCCGTTCGACCGTATCGACCGGGCGCCGGAGGAGGCCGCGCGCGGCATCACCATCAACATCGCGCACGTCGAGTACGAGACGGACACCCGGCACTACGCCCACGTGGACATGCCGGGCCACGCCGACTACGTGAAGAACATGGTCACCGGGGCCGCGCAGCTCGACGGGGCGATCCTGGTCGTCTCCGCGCTCGACGGGATCATGCCGCAGACCGCCGAACACGTGCTGCTCGCCCGGCAGGTGGGCGTCGACCACATCGTCGTCGCCCTCAACAAGGCGGACGCGGGCGACGAGGAGCTCTCCGACCTGGTGGAGCTGGAGGTGCGGGAACTGCTCAGCGCGCACGGGTACGGCGGCGACGCCGTGCCCGTCGTCCGGGTCTCCGGGCTGAAGGCCCTGGAAGGGGACCCGCGGTGGACGGCGTCGGTCGAGGCGCTGCTCGACGCCGTGGACACCTACGTGCCCATGCCCGAGCGGTATCTGGACGCGCCGTTCCTCATGCCGGTCGAGAACGTGCTCACCATCAGCGGCCGGGGCACGGTCGTGACCGGCGCGGTCGAGCGCGGCACGGTCCGGGTCGGCGACCGTGTCGAGGTGCTCGGCGCCGGCGTCGAGACGGTGGTCACCGGCGTGGAGACCTTCGGCAAGCCGATGGAGGAGGCGCAGGCGGGGGACAACGTCGCGCTGCTGCTGCGCGGGGTGCCGCGTGACGCGGTCCGCCGCGGGCACGTGGTCGCGGCGCCCGGCAGTGTCGTACCGAGCCGGCGCTTCACCGCGCGGGTGTACGTCCTCTCCACGCGTGAAGGGGGCCGTACGACCCCGGTGTCCACGGGCTACCGGCCGCAGTTCTACATCCGCACCGCGGACGTGGTCGGTGACATCGACCTCGGCGACACGGCCCTGGCCCGGCCCGGCGACACCGTCACCATGACGGTCGAACTGGGCCGTGACGTCCCGCTGGAGCCCGGGCTCGGGTTCGCCGTCCGGGAGGGCGGCCGCACGGTCGGCGCCGGCACGGTGACGTCGGTCGGCTGAGCACGGGCGGGTGCCCGTCCCTCCGGGGGCGGGCACCCGCCTGCTGTCCGCGGAGGCCCTGGCGTCGCCGCGCCGGAGCCCCGGGTACGCCGGTACGCCCGGCGGGGCCGGGGTGCGCCGGTGCCGGGGTGGGGCGGGGCCCCGGAGCGCGGCGGGGCCCGGACGTGACGGAGTGGCATGTGCCGTGCCGGATGCTCATGCCCCGTGTGCCCGCGTCGCGCGTGCCCGTGCTGTCGGGAGGGCCGGGACGCCCGTGTCCGCCCCTCCCGGCACAATGGACCGGTGAACGAACCGATTCCCGTGCTGCGCCCGGTCGACCACGGGACCGCCAAGCTGATGCCCGACATCGACCGCGGACGGGCCTGGCTGCTGACCGTCGACGGGTCGCCGCAGTCGTACGTCGACCTGGACGACCCCACGCATCTCGAGTTCGAGTACACACGGCGGCTCGGGCACGTCCTGGACACCGTCGCGGAACCGGGCCGTCCGCTGGACGTCACGCATCTCGGCGGCGGCGCCCTCACCCTGCCCCGGTACGTGGCCGCGACCCGGCCGGGCTCCCGGCAGGACGTCGTCGAGGCCGACCGCGCCCTGCTGGAGCTGGTCGCCGAGTACCTGCCCCTGCCGGACGGCGCCGGCATCACCCCGCACGCGGCGGACGCCCGGGCCTGGCTGGAAACCGCCCCCACCGGCTCCGCGGACGTCCTTGTCGCGGACGTCTTCGGCGGCGCCCGGGTCCCCGCCCACCTGACGACACTCACCTACGCCCGGGAGGCCGGGCGGGTCCTGCGCGACGACGGGGTCTACCTCGCCAACCTCGCGGACACCGCGCCCTTCACCTTCCTGCGCTCCCAACTCGCCACCTTCGCCGCGGTGTTCGCGGAGGTCGTGCTGATCGCCGAACCCGGTGTCCTGCGCGGGCGACGCTTCGGCAACGCGGTGCTCGCCGCCGCCCGCCGCCCCCTCGACACCCACGCGCTGGCCCGGCTCACCGCCGCCGACGCGTTCCCCGCCCGGGTCGAACACGGCGCCGCCCTCCGGCAGTTCACCGGCGGCGCGCGACCGGTCCGGGACGAGGACGCCGTACCGTCACCCGAACCGCCGGGCGGAGCCTTCGGCATCGGGTGAACGGCCTTCGCCCCGGCGGCCGGAGAGGCTCCGCACGCGCTCAGCCGCCCGTCGGGTCCCCGTGCAGCCGTACCGTGCCGAGGATCTTCATGATGGTCTCCTTGGGAACCTCGTCCTTGACGCCCTTGGCGCCGTAGAAGTTCCAGGAGACGAAGTCACCGGCCGAGTTCCTGAAACCGAACGTGACCGCCTTGCCGTCGCTCGCGCACTTGCCCTTGCCCTTGCTGGGCGCGTTCGTCGACTGGGCCCAGCCGACACTGCCCTTGACGCCCGACGTGGTCGTGAAGGGCGTGGCCTTCTTGTCGAACGTCAGCGTCTTCTTGTCGGGTTGCGTGTACCCGCCGTAGACCCACCAGGCGGGGGTGTTGATCGCGATCTCGTCGGTGCTCTTGGCCCCGTTGGCGCCCTTGGTGCCCGCCGCGGCCAGCGCCGTGTCGTCGGTGCGGCCGTCCTTGTCGTCGTCGGAGGTGCACCACTTCGACTTGTCGTAGGCCGGGGCCGACATGGTGATGAGCGGCTTGGCGTCGTCCGACTTGTCGTCCTCGAAGCCGATCGTGAGGCCCGGGTCCTGGACCTCCCAGTCCGCCGGCACGTCGAACGCCGTACCCCACTTGGGGTTGACGACGACCTTCCAGCCCTTGATCGTCGGCTGCTCGGCCGCGCCGCCGCGCGGGTTGTCCGCGGACGCGGAGGCCGACGCGGAGGCGCTCGCGCCGGTGGAGGACGAGCTCGCGGAGGGCTTGCCGTTCTTGCCGCCGGCCTCGGCCTTGTCTTCCTTGTCCTTGCCGAGCACCAGGAAACCGGTCACGCCGGCGGCCACCACGACAGCCGTGGCCGCGACGATCGCGACCACCTTCGTCCGGTTCCCGCCGCCACCGCGCGGCGGTTCCGGCATGCCCACGGGCCCCGTGGCACCCCACTGCGGCTGCTGCGCATAGGGGTTGCCCTGCGGGTGGGTGGGCTGCTGGTACGGATTCGGCTGCTGGTACCCCGGCTGCTGGTACGGGTTGTTCGGCTGTTGCGGGTTCTGCTCGCCCCCGGGCGGCTGCTGTCCTGGCCACATGGGCAGCCACCCTAGTGCCGCCATGGACACGATTCGGTCACCGGGTCTTGTCAGGGACGTAGCAAATTGCGCGCGGGCCGCCGGCAGGTGGACGGGACCGGGACCGGACCCGCGCGAGACGGCGGTCGTCGCGAGGCCCTGGCCAGTCGAGGCTACCCGTGGGTAACATGAAGGTATGAGCGCAGATCAGATGTCGATCGGCGAGTTGCTCGCCGCCACGGTGCCGATGGTTCGCACGCTGAATCTCGAGTACCTGGAAACCACACCGGAGAAGGCCGTGCTGGCCCTCCCGGACCAGAGCGAGTACCGCAACCACGTGGGCGGGCCGCACGCCGGTGCCATGTTCACGCTGGGGGAGTCGGCCAGCGGGGCGATCGTGCTGGCCGCCTTCGGGGACCAGCTCTCGCGTGCCGTGCCGTTGCCGGTGACCGCGGAGATCGCGTTCAAGAAGATCGCCCTCGGGCCGGTCAAGGCGACCGCGACGCTCGGCCGTCCGGCCGCCGAGGTCGTCGCCGAACTCGACGAGGGCAAGCGCCCGGAGTTCCCGGTGACCGTCGCCATCCAGCGCGAGGACGGTGCGGTGACCGGGGAGATGACCGTCATCTGGACGCTGCGTCCCAACGGCTGAGCACGGGCGAAACGGGCCCCGGTCGGGTGGACGAGCCGACCGGGGCCCGCCGTTTCCCATCTCGCACGGGAGGCGGCGGCGGGCTCCCGGACTCCGGGAGGTCCGCCCCACCTCGCCCGTGAGGCGGCGCGCTCACCCGGTCCCCCGAAGGGCGCCGGGTGGCCGCTCCGTGTCACGCCCCGTCAGGCCGCGAGGTGGCGGGGACGGGTGGCGGCCGGGGTGTCCAGGTTCGCCACGAACTCCTTCAGCCAGGCCGTGAACTCAGGGCCCAGATCCGGCCGGTCGCAGGCCAGGCGGACCACCGTGCGCAGGTAGTCGGCCTTGTCGCCGGTGTCGTAGCGCAGCCCGTCGAAGACGACTCCGCGCACCGTGCCGGCCGCGGCGAGTTCCTGGAGGGCGTCGGTCAGCTGGATCTCGCCGCCCCGGCCGGGGGGAGTGCGCTCCAGGGTGTCGAAGACCGCGGGGTCCAGGACGTAGCGGCCGATGACGGCGTAACCGCTCGGCGCGTCCTCGCGGGAGGGCTTCTCGACCAGGCCGGTGACGCGGACGACACCCTCCTCGCCGGTCGTCTCCACGGCGGCGCAGCCGTAGAGGTGGATCTGCTCCGGGGGGACCCGCATCAGGGCGACGACGCTGCCCGAGTGGCGGTCGCGGACGTCGAGCATCTGACGCAGCAGGGTCTCGCGCGGGTCGATCAGGTCGTCGCCGAGCAGGACGGCGAACGGCTGGTCGCCGACGTGCCGGCGGGCGCACAGCACCGCGTGGCCCAGGCCGAGGGGTTCGCCCTGGCGGATGTGGTGGATGTTGGCCAGCCGCGCCGGGTCGCGCACGGCGTCCAGGCGTGCCGCGTCGCCCTTGGCCGCGAGCGCCTGCTCCAGCTCGACGGCGTTGTCGAAGTGGTCCTCGATGGCCCGCTTGTGCCGGCCGGTGACCATCAGGACGTCGTCGAGTCCGGCCGCCGCCGCCTCCTCCACGACGTACTGGATGGCGGGTTTGTCGACGACCGGCAGCATCTCCTTCGGGGTCGCCTTGGTGGCGGGCAGGAAGCGGGTGCCGAGCCCGGCGGCCGGGACGACGGCCTTACGGACCGTACGCGGGCGGGCGGGGGCGGAGTCGGAGGCCGTGTGGGGGGGCGATCATGCGGCTCATGCTGACGCAGGGACATGGGAGCGGGCCGAGAGGAACATCGGAGCTTCCTGTGGGGCCGGGTACCGGCGCGCTGTGCCGGGCGGGTTCTCCGCGGGCCGGGCGCCGGACCTGGATGCGGGACCCGGATGCGTGACCCGGATGCGGGACCCTGATGCCGGGCGCCCGCCCGATGAAGGAGATTTCGTGTGCCGTTCGTCGTGTGGTGCACACAACTCGCCGGCGCCGGGGCCGAGATGTCGAATACCGGTACGGATACCGGCGGTAACTTTTCTGAATTCACCTCGTTTTGAACATGAGTCACTCGAACTTCTTGTTTGCTGTGCGTCCATTGTGCGAAGGTGAGCCGCCTCACAACAGCCCGTACCTGACGCGGCATAGGTATGCACCAATCGAGCGCCTGCTTCCAATGGGCGCGTGAATTCCCACGCCGTCCCGCGGCCTGGAAGGAAATGGTTCAGTGCAGTCCCCGTTCCCCCCACGACCTCCGTTCCCGCCTCGCCCCGGAGCCGGTCCCGAGGAGTCCGACCGCAACCTTGTGGCCGCACTCGGCGCGCACGGCACGGACGCCCGTGCCGTCGCGCTGCTGTCCGCCCGGCACTGGCGGCCGACCCACGAGTACTCCGTCATCTGCCTGGCCTCTTCCACGAGTACGGCGGCGATGGCGGCCACCGCCGCCTTCCACCGGGTGCTCGCCCGACCGGCCGGCGGCGCCCTGCGCCCGCAGCTCCTCACGGCGGTCCGGGACACCGTCGGGGAGTGGGCCGCGGACGACGGCATTTCCGCCCTGCTGCCGGAACTCCGCAAACCGACCGGAGGCCGCGGCCTGCTCGCGGCGAGGTCGGTCACCCCGGAAAGGCGACGGCTCGCCGAGCGCGCATTCCGCGCCCTTCCCGGCGCCTCCCAATGTCTGCTCTGGCACATCGAGGTCGAAGCCGAACCCATATCCGTACCGGCCGGTCTGCTGGGGGTCGACCCGGGTACCGCGGCGACCGCGGTGGAGCAGGCGCGCGAGCAATTCCGGGCCGGCTGCGTGCGCGCCCACCGGGAACTCGCGCCGAGTCAGGAATGCCGCCTCCACAACCGCCTCCTCGACGGCCCCCTGCGCCGTGGCGGCGCCCTGCTGCCGGACGTGCGGCGGCATCTGGCGCAGTGCCGTCACTGCCGGCACGCCGCCGAGCAGCTCAGTCACTTCGAGGACGCCCTCGACGTGCTGCTCGCCGAGGCAGTCCTCGGCTGGGGCGCCCGCCGCTATCTCGACTCGCGGCCGGGCCGCACGAGCGGGCGGCCCGTACCGGCCGGGCCCGCCGGTGTCCGGACCCGGGCCGGCGGCCGGCACCGCCCGCCGTCCGGTCTTCGCACAGGGCCGCGCAGGCCCTCGAAGGCCGTGGTCACGGTCGTCGGCCTGACCTCGTTCGTCCTGCTGGTCACCGTGCTCGCCACCAGGGGCTGGTCCGACGACGGCGGTACGGGACCGCGTGCCACCTGGGGTGCGCCGAGCGTCGGTTCGGCCCGGCCGACCCTCCCGTCCGAGGCGTCCGCCGCCGTGTCCCCGTCGGCCGCGTCGCTGGGAGGGGCGGTCGAGGTGGGACACGGCAGGCTGCGGAACCTGGACCTCGACCAGTGCCTGGGAACGCGGGGGGACCGGATCGAGGACGGAGCGAGGACCGCGCTGACGGCGTGCTCGTCCGCCGGCTCCCAGCAGTGGTCGTACGAGGACGACGGGCTGTTGCGCAGCACCGCCGACCCCGGTCTCTGCCTCGACTCCGACGCGGCGACGAGGTCGGTGGTCCTGGCCGACTGCCTGACGCACCGCGGTGAGGTGCGCTACGACCTCACCGTCCGGGGCGAACTGCTGCTGCGCCGGGGCAAGGGCAGGCTCCTCGCACCGGGCGAGGGCAGCCTCCTGTCGGTCGCCGCGCGCGACGGGTCCACCGAGCAGCGCTGGCTGCTCGAACCCCCGGCGGAGGGCGCGCGGGCGACGGAGGACGACGGGGGAGGGGGCGGTCGCCCCGGGCCGCGGGGCGGTGGCCCGGGGAGCGGTCGGGGAGACGCACCGACGTCACCTCAGGGCATCGCCCCGGCGCCGCCCGGCGCGGGGTCCCCGCCGGACCGGCCGCAGGAGGTGCCGGAGCAGCGGTACGAGACGCGTGTCGCGCAGGTCGACTACGGCACCGGCACGGGGGCGGGTTCGGGTGCCGGGTCCGGTTCGAGTGCCGGGTCCGGGGCGGGTTCGGCTGCCGGGTCAGGCGGGGCGATCACCCCCGTCGCCGCGATCGGCTCCTTCGACGCGGGCCCGCTCGTGTCCGGGGTCGTGGACGGGGCGTCCTCGGTCGGGGGCGCCACCACGTCCGCGCTCGGGTCCCTTCTCGGGTAGCCAGGCGAGCAGGGTGCCCGTCCCGTCGCCCGGCGAGCAGGGTGCGACTGCGGCCGGTTCGGTGTCCGGGACCGTCGCGCCGAAGGCGTCCGGCAGGGGCTGGGGGCCGTGGAAGAGCGTGCGGTCCCGGTCGACCTCCCTGACAGGCCCCCGCCGAGGGCGGCCGGTGGCCGGCGGCCCGCGACAACGGCCGACAGCCCGTAGCCCACACGGGTAGCCGGTAGCCGTTGGCCGTTGGCCGTTGGCCGTTGGCCGTTGGCCGTTGGCCGTTGGCCGCTGGCCGCTGGCCGGTAGCCGGTAGCCGGTGGCCGGTGGCCGGTGGCCGGTAGCCGGTAGCCGTTGGCCCGCGCCGGCGTCCGGTGGCCGGAACCCGGGACCGCACCGGCGTCGGACGCGGCGGGCAATTCCCGGGCGCCGCGCGGGCCGTCGCCGTGTCCCCGCGACCCGGTAGGCTTCCCGGGGTGCGCTCCTCGCGGCGCACGCCGGGAAGAGACGCACAACGGGAGGAACCGGCGTTGCACGTCCAGGAATGGCTCGACACGGTACCCGCGGCCGCGGTCTACGCCGTGGTGGCGCTCGTCATCGGTCTGGAGAGCCTGGGCATCCCGCTGCCGGGCGAGATCGTCCTGGTGTCGGCGGCGCTCCTGTCCTCGCAGCACTCGGGCATCAACCCCGTGGTCCTCGGCGCCTGCGCCACCCTCGGAGCGGTCGTCGGCGACTCCATCGGCTACGCCATCGGCCGCAAGGGCGGGCGGCCGATGCTCGCCTGGCTCGGGGCGAAGTTCCCCAGCCACTTCAGCGAGGGGCACATCGCGACCGCCGAGCGGTCCTTCGAGAAGTGGGGCATGTGGGCGGTCTTCTTCGGCCGCTTCATCGCCCTGCTGCGCATCTTCGCCGGCCCGCTGGCGGGTGTTCTGCGGATGCCGTACTGGAAGTTCCTCATCGCCAACGTCCTCGGCGGCGTCATCTGGGCCGGCGGCACGACCGCCGTCATCTACTACGTCGGTGTGGTCGCCGAGTCGTGGCTGAAGCGCTTCTCGTGGCTCGGACTGGTGGCGGCCGTGCTCATCGGGCTGACCTCGCTGCTGGTGCTCAAGCGCAGGGCGAAGAAGGCGCGGCCGGCCCCCCTGGAGACCGAACCGGAAGCGGTGCCGGCCGGCGAGTAGGCGTCAGCCCTTCTCGTGCGCCTCGCGGTGGGCCTCGGCCAGCGCCGCGTACATCGTGCCGTTCAGTGAGATGCCCTCACGTTCCTCGGCCGTCAGCTCCCGCCGCACCTTGGCGGGCACGCCCGCGACCAGGGAGCCCGGGGGCACCCGCATGCCCTGCGGGACCAGTGCCTGCGCGGCGACGAGGGAACCGGCGCCGATCACCGCCCCGTTGAGGACGGTGGCGCCCATGCCGATCAGGCAGTCGTCCTCGACGGTCGCGCCGTGCACGACGGCGTTGTGGCCGATGGACACGCGCTCGCCGATGGAGATCGGGAAGCCGGGGTCGACGTGCAGGGTGCAGTTGTCCTGGACGTTGCTGTGCGCGCCGACGACGATCGGCCCGCAGTCGGCCCGCAGGACCGCCCCGTACCAGACGCTCGCTCCCGCGTTCAGCGTCACTTCTCCGATCACCACGGACGTCGGCGCCGTGAACGCCCGCGGGTCGATCCGCGGGTCCTTGCCGCTGATTCCCTTGATCAGCGCGCTGTGCGTCATCTCCGCGTTCCCGTCTCCTCGGTGCCCGGTACCCCGGCACCGTACGCCATCCGGTGGGGCGAAGATCACAGGGTCGTGGTCCCGTCGCGCCGGGGCCCGCTGAGTACGGTGAGCGGGTGCCGAAGCGCAGGAACACGTTCTCATCATGGTGGCGGGGCCTCCCGCAGCGGGCCGTCCACGCGGGGTGGGCCTGGGTGCAGCGCACCGGCTCCGTCACCGCCGCCCACCCGGGACACTTCCGCTTCGGCGCGCTCGGCACGGGCACCCGGCTGGCCTTCCCGCTCGGCACGGTCTTCGGTGAACCCTGGATCCACCTGGGCGCCCACTGCATCGTCGGTGAACAGGTCACGCTGACCGCCGGCCTGATGCCCGACCTCGACCTCGGCCCGGAGCCGATCCTGCGCGTCGGCGACGGGGTCGTCCTCGGCCGCGGCAGCCACGTCATCGCCGACACCACGGTCACCATCGGCAGCGACTGCTATTTCGGGCCGTACGTCTACGTCACGTCCACGAACCACTCCTACGACGATCCGCACGAGCCCATCGGCAAGCAGTGGCCGCGGATGGAGCCGGTGGAGATCGGGCCGGGCTGCTGGATCGGCACCGGCGCGGTGATCCTGCCGGGGGCGCGCATCGGGCGCAACGTGGTGGTGGCGGCCGGGGCCGTCGTACGGGGAGTCGTGCCCGACCACGCCGTGGTCGCGGGGGCGCCGGCCCGTGTCGTACGTCGCTGGACGCCCGCCGAGGGCTGGCAGCCGCCGCTGCGGACTCCAGCCCCGGTCCCGATACCGGACGGGGTCACCCCGGACCAGCTCCGCGCACTGGCGGAACTCGACGAGGAGACGGCGGCGAAGCTCGCCGGGATGGACTGAGCCCGGGCGCTCAGCCGGTGGCCAGCAACAGGGTGCCGACGAGGGCGAGACCAGCGCCCGCCGCCTGCACGGCCCGCAGGCGTTCGCTGAGGAAGCCGCGCGCGGCCAGCGCGGTCACCACCGGGTACAGCGAGGCCAGTACGGCGGCGACCGTGACCGGGCCGTGCTGCGCGGCGACGGAGTACGTGCCGTTCGCCGCGACGTCGGCGAGTCCGACAAAGGCCAGCGCCGGCAGCGAAGCCCAGGGGAAGCCGCCCGCCGGCAGGGCGTCCGCGCCGCGCCGCACGGAGACGTACAGCACGGCGCCGCCCGCGGCGACATTCGTCACCCGCTGCACGAAGAGGGCGAGGAACAGGCCGGTGACCGTCGTCGACGCCTCCGCGATGAGGGCGAACACCGTGCCGAAACCGAGCGCCGCGACGAGCGACAGCAGCAGCGCCTGCCGCTGTACGGGGGCACCCCTCAGCTGTGGTCCGCCGGCGAGGACCACCCCCGTGACGGCGACCGCGATCCCGGCGACCTGCGTCAGGCCCGGCCGTTCGCCGAGGAGGAGGCCCACACCGACGGGGACGGCCACACTCAGGGTGGCCAGCGGGGAGACGACGCCCATCGGGCCCAGGGCGAGTGCCTTGTAGAAGGAGAACAGGGCGACCGGGCCGACCAGGCCGGCGGCGAACGCGAACCACAGCCGCGGGCCGGCCTCGCTCCAGCCGCCGGTGGCCACCACGATCGCGCCGAGCACGGCCGCCGCGATGCCCTGCGAGACGACGACCACCGTCAGTGCCGGGACACGTCGGGTGAGCAGTCCGCCGCCGAAGTCGGCCAGCCCCCACAACAGGCTGGTGGCCAGGGCGAAGAGTGCTGTCACGGTCTGCCTCGCAGTACAGTTCGATGAACGATCCGGTGCACCACATCGTAGTTCAGTGCAATGCACTTACTAATGCACTGTACTGGACGACTGTCGCGCGCTGTGGCGCTTCCGCGCGACGGCCGCGGAGGGTCGCGATCCAGAACACGCCATACGAGCGACATATGAGCGACGGACGAAACGGACGGAACGTGTCGGACCTCGACCTGCTGAACCAGTCCCTGGCGCGCAACGTCAAGCGCTGGCGCGCCGAGCGCGGCTTCACCCTCGACGCGCTCGCCGCCCGCGCCGGGGTCAGCCGCGGCATGCTCATCCAGATCGAGCAGGCCCGGACCAACCCCAGCATCGGGACGGTCGTGAAGATCGGCGACGCGCTCGGGGTCAGCATCACCACCCTGCTCGACTACGAGCAGGGCCCCACGGTCCGTGTCGTCCCCGCCGAGGGCGCCGTCCGCCTCTGGCACACCGACGCCGGCAGCTACAACCGGCTGCTCGCGGGTGCCGAGGCGCCCGGCCCGCTGGAGATGTGGGACTGGCACCTCATGCCCGGGGAGAGCAGCCCCTCGGACCCGCACCCCACGGGCACGGTGGAACTCGTCCATGTCACGGCGGGGGAGCTCACGCTCACCGTCGACGGCGTGCCGCACCGGGTACCCGCGGGAGCGACCGCCACCTTCGAGGCCGACACCCCGCACACCTACGGCAACGAGGGCGCCGTCCCCATGGACATGGTGATGGCCGTCTCGGTCCCGCCCGTGCAGTGAGACGCCCCACGGGCCGTGACCGGCCGGCTGTTAGCGTGCCGCCATGCGCGCACCCCTCGGGAACTTCGACCACGCCACCTCCGCTCCCGACTGCCTCGACCAGCTGATCGGCCCGGTCGCCGAGGCCGTACGCCAGTGGCGGGGCGGCGTCCCCGCCGACCAGATCGTCCACGTCGACACCGACCCCCGGTGGGCCGACACGGCGGTCTTCGTGGAGCACTACGGACGGGAACTGCTGGAGCGCTCCGCGAACTGCGTGGTGGTCTCGGGCAAGCGGGGCGGCGAGTCCACCCTCGCCGCATGCGTCGTCCTGTCCACCACGCGGGTGGACGTCAACGGTGTCGTGCGCCGCCGACTCGGCGCCCGTAAAGCCTCGTTCGCCTCCATGGACACCGCGACGGGCGAGACCGGCATGGAGTACGGCGGTATCACCCCGATCGGACTGCCCGACGGCTGGCCCGTGTTGGTGGACTCGGCCGTCGTCGACCTGCCGTACGTGCTGGTCGGCAGCGGGCGCCGGCGCGGCAAACTGCTGGTACCGGGCAAGGCGTTCGCCGAACTGCCGGGCGCGGTGGTGATCGAGGGGCTCGGAACGGCCTGACCCGGAGGACGGCCGGGCCTTCCGGACGTCGGGTGCGGTGACCGTCCGGGGTGCGGGGCTCACGCGGTCAGGTGATGTGCCAGTGCGCGATGCGGGTCGCTCTGTCCGGGCACCGGCGCGGGATCGGCGTGCACGAGGGCGGCGGTGAGCCGTGGAACGGCGTGCAGCAGGGCGTGCTCCGCCTCCACGGCGATCTGGTGCGCCTCACGCACCGTCATTTCGCCGTCCACCACGACCACGACCTCGGCCCGCAGCCGGTGGCCGATCCAGCGCAGGCGCAGTTCACTCACCGCGCGTACCCCGGACACCTCCCGCAGGTCCTGCTCGGCCCGGTCGACCAGGGCCGGGTCGACGGCGTCCATCACCCGGCGGAACACCTCCCGCGCCGCGTCCCGCAGCACCAGCAGGATCGCCGCGGTGATCGCCAACCCCACGAGAGGGTCCGCGAGTTGCCAGCCCAGCGCCGAGCCGCCCGCGCCCAGCAGGACGGCCAGTGAGGTGAACCCGTCGGTGCGGGCGTGGAGTCCGTCCGCGACCAGCGCGGCCGAGCCGATGGCGCGGCCGACGCGGATGCGGTGGCGCGCCACCCACTCGTTGCCCGCGAAACCGACCAGCGCGGCCACGGCGACCACCGGAAGACGGGTGAGCGGCCGCGGGTCGAGCAGCCGGTCGGCGGCCGCCCACGCCGAGAAGGCCGCGGACGCGGCGATCGTCAGCACGATCGCGATGCCCGCCAGGTCCTCGGCCCGCCCGTAGCCGTACGTGAAGCGCCGCGTCGCCGCCCGCCGGCCCAGTACGAAGGCGATGCCGAGCGGTACGGCGGTCAGCGCGTCCGCGGCGTTGTGCACCGTGTCGCCGAGCAGCGCCACCGACCCGGAGACGGCCACCACGACCGCCTGCGCCAGCGCGGTCGCGCCGAGCGCCGCGAACGACACCCACAGGGCGCGCATGCCCCGCGCCGAGGTCTCCAGCGCGGAGTCGAGCTTGTCGGCCGTCTCGTGCGAGTGGGGGGTGAGGAGGTGGCCGAGACGGTGGCCGAGGCGGTGAGTGCGGGCGCGGGGGCCGTGGGGGCGGGTCTCGGCGGGATGGACGTCGTGCCGGTGCCCGGGTACGTGCCCGGCTCCGTGAACGTGTCCGTGTCCGTGTCCGCGAGCTTGGTCGTGGTCGTGGACGTGAGCGTCGGGGTGGGCGGGCTGGTGTGCGTGCCCGTGGTCGTGTCGGTCGCTCACGTGGGTCCCCTTCCGGTGCGCGGGAGTGGACGGGTGACGCCCACGCGGCCATTATGTGCGTATGAGCGCACGCATGCACCTGTCACCTGCGCACGATGCGCACCCGCGCACCCCCGGCGAGGAGCAGTTCACGCTCGCCGCCGAGCTTCTCGCGCTGCTCGGCGACCGCACCCGTCTCGCGCTGCTGCACGCGCTGACCTCGGGCGAGGCCGACGTCACGACGCTCACCGAGGCGTGCGGGGCGGCCCGGCCCGCCGTCAGCCAGCACCTGGCCCGGCTGCGTCTCGCCGGGCTGGTGAACACCCGGAAGGAGGGGCGCCGGGTGATCTACGCACTGCGGGACGGGCACCTGCGCCGGCTGGTCGACGAGGCGCTGAGCGTGGCCGACCACCGGCTCACCGACCGCCCTCCGCACGACTGAGCCGTGCGGACGTGGAGGGTGGCGTTCGGAGGCAGAGGGTGGCCGTCGGATTCGGCCGCCACCTGGCCCGCTGCGACCCCCGGCCCGCTGCGACTCCCGGCCCGGTGCGGCTGGTTCTCAGTAGCCGGAGCCCTTGCCCAGGTACTGCTCGGCGAACGCGGTCGCCGCCGTGGGTGAGCCGAAGACGCGTCGCAGCCGGGCCAGCGTGGTGCCCGCGCGGTAGGGATCGCCCGAGGACGCGCCGTGGTAGACCTCCGACAGCCACTGCGAGAACTCCTGGTAGTCCCACACACGGCCTAGGCACGCCTGCGAGTAGGCGTCCAGCCCGCCGCCGTCCCCCTTCGTGAGCCGGGCGACGAGTCCGTCGCCGAGCAGGAAGGCGTCGTGCAGGGCGAGGTTCATGCCCTTCGCCGCTATCGGCGCGGTCAGGTGGGCGGCGTCCCCGGCCAGGAAGAGCCGGCCGAACCGCATCGGCTCGACCACGTAGTTGTGCATGTCGAGGACCCGCTTCTCGATCAGCCGCCCCTCCTTCAGCGGTGGGGCTCCAGCCGCGGTGAGCCGTTCCCGGAGTTCGGCCCAGACACGTTCGTCCGGCCAGTTGTCCGGGTCGTCTCCGGGCGGGCACTCGAGGTAGTAGCGGGTCACCTCGGGGCTGCGGGCCATGTGCCCGGCGAAGCCGTTCTGATGGATGCCGAAGACGACACAGTCGTCGGACGGCGGCGCCTCGGCGAGCAGCGCCAGCCAGCCCACGCCGTAGTCGTGCCGTGAGACGTGGACGCGCCCGGGCGGCAGCGAGGCCCGGCTCACCCCGCGAGCGCCGTCGCAGCCCGCGACGAAGTCCGCCCGCACGACCTGCCGTCGGCCGGTGTCGGGGCAGGTGTACGACACCGACGGCCGCTCCGTGTCCAGGTCGTGCAGCGCGACGTCGCGCACGCCGAAGCGGATCTCCCCGCCGCGCTCGTCGGCGTAGGCGCGCACCAGGTCCGTCACCAGCAACGGCTGGGGATAGACGTAGTGGTGATGCCCGGTCAGCTCGGTGTACCCGAACCGGTAGCGCTCCCCGGCGAACCGGAACTCGCACTCCTCGTGCACCTGGGCTCGTTCCAACAGGGCGTCGGCGAGGCCCCGTTCCCGCAGGCCGAGCACCGCCCACTCCTCCAGGACGCCCGCCCGGGGCCGCTGTTCGACGAAGGCACGCGTCTCCGTCTCCAGGACCAGACAGTCGACGGAGGCGGCCCGCAGGATGTTGGCGACGGTGAGCCCGGCCGGACCGGCGCCCACGACGACCACCGGAAGGCGGCGCACGTCGGGGGAGTTGGGGTGGGGGGAAGCTGAAGTCACCCGCACATTATCGCGATGCGCGAAAACCGCTTCTAGCCGAGCCGGGGGATCTCGATGGCGGGGCAGCGGTCCATCACCATCTCCAGCCCGGCGGCCCGGGTGCGGTCGTACGCGTCCTCGTCGACGACACCGAGCTGGAACCACACCGCGCGTGCGCCCTTCGCCACCGCCTCGTCGGCGACCGCCCCGGCGAGGTCGCCGTTCACGAAGACGTCGACCACGTCCACGTCGAAGGGGATGTCCGCGAGGGAGGCGTACCCCTGCTCGCCGTGCACCGTCTCCGCCTTGGGGTGGACGGGCACGACCCGCTTGCCGAAGCGCTGGAGCACCTCCGCCACGCCGTACGCGGCACGCCCCCGGTTCGAGGACAGGCCGACCACCGCCCAGGTGTCGCCGAGCTCGGTGAGGATCCTGCGGATGGTTGCCTCGTCGCCGTACACGATCGGTCTCCTCGGGCCTCTGGATCAACTGGACAAGCGGAACGGGAAAAGCTGGACGGGGGACGGCGGAAAGGAAAGAACCGCCGTGTTCGACAACGGGCACGGGCGGGCGGTGATTCCCGGTCCCCGGCGCCGCTGGATTCCGCCACCTCGCCCGACTTCGCGGGACGTGCCTGCGCACGGGCGTCCGCCCGCCTACGCTCACCTCGTGCTGCGCATCATCGACGCCCGAACCGGCGACCCCGTCGACGCCGCCCCCGCCCGGCGGGGCCTGACCCGGGTCGAGGCCCACGCCCCGGCCTCCGACACCGGCGCCCTGCGGGTGCTGCTCGTCGCCGACCTCCTCGTCCGCACCCTGGAACTCGGCGGTACGCCGGTCTGGGCGCTGCTGACCGGAGAGCGGAAGCAGGCGGAACTGCGGGCGTGCGCCGCGGACCTCGGCGTCCGGCCGTTCGAGGACAGCCGTGACGTCAGCGCGGGCCTCGGTGAGGCCCAGGTCATCCATGTGGCGGGGGAGGGGACGGCGGTCCCCGAGGGGGTACGGGTCGTGGTGGCCCCGGTCGAGGGGGCGCCGGCCGCCGGCACCGACCCCGGGGCGCTGCGCCTGGCCCTGATCTCCCAGGACAGGCGCGTCCCGCTCCGGCTCGACGCGGACGTCCTGGAGGACGCCCGGACGACCCTCGCACGCTGGCGTCGCCTGGTCGCCGACTGGGCGCGCCGGCCGTCGCGGCCCGTCCCCGACCCGATGCGGGTACGGCTCCGCACCGCCTGGGAGGACGACCTGGACGTGCCGGAGGTGCTGCGCCTGCTGCGCTCGGTGGAGACCTCGGACCTGCCGGACGGCGCCCGCTTCGAGACGTACGCCTACGCGGACCGGCTCCTCGGCCTCGAACTCACCCGCGACATCGGAACCCCGCTGTGACCGCGCGCTCCGGAAAGGGCCCGCTGCGCCGGCTGGTGGTGCTGCGGCACGCCAAGTCCGCCTGGCCCGAGGGAGTCACCGACCACGAGCGCCCGCTGGCACCGCGGGGCCGCCGGGACGCGCCCGCGGTGGGCCGGGCGCTCGCCGAGGCGGACTGCCTGCCCGACCTCGCCCTGTGCTCCACCGCCGTACGCGCCCGGCAGACCTGGGACCTGGCCTCCGCCCAGTGGGGCACCCCGCCGCGGGTGACGCTCGACGCGCGCCTGTACGCCGCCGGCGTGGCCGACCTGACGGAGGTCGTGCACGGCGTCCCCGCCGACGTGGAGACGCTGCTGCTGGTCGGCCACAACCCCGGACTGGAGGAGCTCGTCCTCGACCTCGCGGGCGACGGCCTCGACGACGCGCTGGACGAGGTCCGGGTGAAGTTCCCGACCTCGGCGATCGCCGTCCTCGCCTGGCACGGTCCGTCCTGGCGGGCCCTGTCCTCCGGCACCGCGCTGCTGACGGACCTGATCGTGGCGCGCGGCAGGAAACACTGAGCCACCGCCATCACCTACGGCCGCTCCGCCCACGCCCGCCCGCGCCCGCCCCGCGCGCCCCCGCGACGGCCGCGCCTCCCATGCGGCACCCGCGCCCGCCCGACCCGCCCGTTCGCCCGGGTGGGAGGTGCCCCGCGGCTCCCGGTGCGGCGCGGGCCGGCGGTCCGCATAGGCTGGCGCGATGCAGGACGAGTACCGCACCGTCGCGCGAGCGGGCGTGCACGAGACCGAGGTCAACCGCTCCCGCTTCCTGTGCGCGCTCGCCCCCGCGGCCACCGAGCAGGAGGCCCAGGACTTCGTCGCCGAGGTCCGCAGGCGGCACGCGGACGCCACCCACAACTGCTTCGCGTACGTCGTCGGCGCCGACGCCTCGGTCCAGCGCGCGAGCGACGACGGCGAGCCCGGCGGCACCGCCGGAGTGCCCATGCTCCAGATGCTGCTGCGCCGGGACATGCGGTACGTGGTGGCGGTGGTCACCCGCTACTACGGCGGCGTCAAGCTCGGCGCGGGCGGTCTGATCCGGGCCTACGGCGGTGCGGTCGGCGAGGCCCTGGACACCGTCGGCACCCTCACCCGGCGCCGGTTCCGCCTCGCCACGGTGACCGTCGACCACCAGCGCGCCGGCAAGCTGCAGAACGAGCTGCGTGCCACCGGCCGCGAGGTCCGCGAGGTGCGCTACGGCGAGGCGGTCACCCTCGGGATCGGGCTCCCGGACGCCGACGTGGACCGGTTCCGCGCCTGGCTCGCCGACGCCACCGCCGGAACGGCCGGGTTCGAACTGGGCGGCGAGGCGTACGGGGACACCTGACCCGCGGAGACACCCGAAACCGCGGAGCAGCGGGCCCGCCTTCGGGGGTCGGCCGGTCCCGGTCCCGCTTCCACAACACCAACAATCGGGCCATGGCGGACATCTGCGGTGATTCGCCGTCAATCGTGGGTGGCAAGCTGAGGTACGTGGTGGAAGAGAAGCCCACAGGCGTTAGCGTGGTGGGTGCTGACCGCGGGTCCGAGCCGGCTCGTGGTGGTTCGAGACAGGCAACAGGGGTCAACGTGCGGGGCGGAGCGGTTTCTTGAGGTTGCTGCACACGTCCGACTGGCATCTCGGCCGGGCCTTCCACCGGGTCGACATGCTCGGGGCGCAGGCCGCGTTCATCGGTCACCTCGTCACGACCGTGCGCGAACGCGAGGTGGACGCGGTCGTCGTGTCCGGGGACATCTACGACCGCGCGGTGCCACCGCTCGCCGCGGTCGAGCTCTTCGACGACGCCCTGCACCGGCTCGCCGACCTCGGAGTGCCGACCGTGATGATCTCCGGGAACCACGACTCGGCGCGCCGGCTCGGCGTCGGCGCCGGCCTCATCGACCGGGCCGGGATCCACCTGCGGACCGAGCCCGCCGCCTGCGGCACGCCGGTCGTCCTGGCCGACGCACACGGCGATGTCGCCCTCTACGGTCTGCCCTACCTCGAACCCGCGCTGGTCAAGGACCGGTTCGGGGTGGAGAGGGCGGGCCACGAGCCGGTGCTGGCCGCCGCCATGGACCGCGTCCGCGCCGACCTCGCCGGCCGCCCACCCGGCACCCGGTCCGTAGTCCTCGCCCATGCCTTCGTCACCGGCGGCCAGGCCAGCGACAGCGAGCGGGACATCACCGTCGGCGGCGTGGCCGCCGTGCCCGCCGGGGTCTTCGACGGCGTCGACTACGTGGCGCTCGGGCACCTGCACGGCTGCCAGACCCTCACCGAGCGCGTGCGCTACTCCGGCTCCCCACTGCCGTACTCCTTCTCGGAGGCCGACCACCGCAAGAGCGTCTGGCTCGTCGACCTGGGCGCCGACGGAAGCCTGACCGCGGAGCGCCTCGACTGCCCGGTGCCGCGCGCGCTGGCCCGCGTCCGCGGCACGCTGGAGGACCTGCTCGCCGACCCGGAGCTCGAACGGCACACGGAGGCGTGGGTCGAGGCCACGCTCACCGACCCGGTCCGCCCGGCCGACCCCATGGCCCGGCTCACCGGGCGCTTCCCGCACACGCTCAGCCTCGTCTTCGACCCGGAGCGGGCACCCGACGACCCCGACGTGTCCTACGCAAGGCGGCTGGCCGGCCGCAGCGACCAGCAGATCGCGGAGGACTTCGTGGCGCACGTCCGCGGCGCCGGACCCGACGAGGACGAGCGGGACGTCCTGCGCGACGCGTTCGACGCGGTGCGCGTGGACCGGACCGTGCGGGAGGTCACACCGTGAGACTGCACCGGATGGACCTCACCGCGTTCGGACCCTTCGGCGGTTCCCAGAGCGTCGACTTCGACGACCTCTCCGCCGCCGGACTGTTCCTGCTGCACGGGCCGACCGGCGCGGGCAAGACCTCCGTCCTGGACGCCGTCTGCTACGCGCTGTACGGCTCGGTCCCCGGCGCCCGGCAGAGCGGCCAGGGTCTCACCCTGCGCAGTGACCACGCCGCGGCCGGCACCCGCACCGAGGTCCGCCTCGAACTCACCGTCGCGGGACGCCGGTTGGAGGTCACCCGGCAACCGCCCTGGGAACGCCCCAAGAAGCGCGGCTCGGGCACCACCCTCGACAAGGCCCAGAGCTGGCTGCGCGAGTACGACGCCACGGCCGCCGCCTGGAAGGACCTCAGCCGTTCCCACCAGGAGATCGGCGAGGAGATCACCCAGCTGCTCGGCATGAGCCGCGAGCAGTTCTGCCAGGTCGTCCTGTTGCCGCAGGGCGACTTCGCCCGCTTCCTGCGCGCCGACGCCGAGGCCCGCGGCCGACTGCTCGGGCGGCTCTTCGACACCCACCGCTTCGCCGAGGCCGAGAAGCGCCTCGCCGAGCGCCGCCGGACCACCGAGACCCAGGTGCGCGAGGGCGACGCCGCGCTGCTCGCCGACGCGCACCGCATGCAGCAGGCCGCCGGCGACGCCATGGACCTGCCGGAGCTGACCCCCGGCGAACCGGGGCTGGCCGAGACCGTCCTCGCCGCCGCCGCCGTCGCCCGCAGCACCGCCCGCGAACAGCTGACCGTCGCGCAGTGCCGGCTCACAGCGGCCGAGTCGGCGCAGGCCGCCGCCGAACGGACCCTCGCCGACACCCGCGAACTCGCCCGCCTGCAAAGGAGGTTCACCGAGGGACGGGAACGGGCCGAGCGGCTGGCGGCGCAGCGCGACGCCCACCTCCTGGCGCAGGCACGCATGGAACGGGCCCGTAAGGCCGAGGCGGTCGCTCCCGCCCTGGAGCTGCGGGAGGCAGCCGAAGCCGAACACCGCAGGGCCGCCTCGGCCGAGACGCGCGCCCGCGCCCTGCTGCCGGACACCTTCGCGGGCGCCGGCGCGGCCGGTCTGGCGACCGCGGCCCGCCGGACCGCCGAGGAACTGGGCGGTCTGGAGTCGGCCCGCCGCGCCGAGCAGCGGCTCGCCGGACTCGACGCGGAACGCGCCGATCTCGACCGGCAGGAACGCGCCGACGAGGACGTCCTGCAGGAGACGGACGCGTGGCTCGCCGGATGGGAGGCCACCCGCGCGGTCCTGCGGGACGGCGTCGACTCCGCCCAGGAGGCCGCGGCCGCCGCCGAGCGGCTCGCCGCCCAGCACGAGCCGGTCCACAAGCGGCTCGCGGCGGCCCGGCAGCGCGACCGGTTCGCCGCCGACACCGAAGCCGCCCAGCGGCAGGTCCTCGCCTCCGTCGAGAAAGCCCAGCTGGCGCGCGCCCACTGGCTCGACCTGAAGGAACAGCGGCTGACCGGCATCGCCGCCGAACTCGCCGCGAACCTCACCGACGGTGAGCCGTGCGCCGTCTGCGGAGCCACCGAACACCCGGCCCCCGCCCGCAAGTTCGCCGGACACGTCGACCGTGAGGCCGAGGAACACGCCCTGACCGCCTACCAGCGCGCCGACGAACGGCGGACCGAGGACGAGCGCCGCCTCGGCGTCGTACGGGAGGCGCTGGCCGCCGCCACCGCCGAGGCCGGTGACACGCCCACCGACCGTCTCGCCGAGGAAGTCGGCGCCCTGGAGCGGCAGTACGAGCGGGCCCGGGAGCTGGCCTCCGGGCTGCACGCGGCCACCGAGGAGCTGCGCCGGGCCGACCAGGAACACGAACGACGCGGCGCGCTGCGCCAGCAGGCAGCCGTCAGCGCGGCCGCCCGGGTCGGGCACCGCGAGCAGCTCGACCGTCAACGCGCCACCTTGCAGCACGAGTTGGCGCAGGCGCGGGGGGCCGCCGACAGCGTGGCCGCGCGGGCCACGCAGCTGGAGCGTCGGGCGGCCCTGCTCACCGACGCGGCCGACAACGCCCGCGCCGCCGAGGACACCGCCCAACGGCTCAAGGACGCCGACGCCCGGCTCGCCGACGCCGCGTTCCGCGCCGGCTTCGACACCCCCCAGGCCGCGGCCGACGCCCTGCTGGACGACGCGGCCCACCGCGAACTGCAACGCCGCCTGGACGCACGGCAGTCGGAGGAGGCCGCCGTACGCGCGGCCCTCGCCGAGCCCGACACCGCCGCCGCCGCCCAGCGACCGCCCGCCGACGCCGAAGCGGCGCAGCGGACCGCGGACGCCGCGGCCCGGCGGCTGCGCGAGGCGGCCTCCGCCCGCGACGCGGCGGCCCGCCGCTGCACCGAACTGGACCTGCTCTCCACCCGGTCCGCCACCGCCGTACGGCAGTTGGCGCCGCTGCGGGTGGAGTACGACCGGGTGGCCCGCCTGGCCGCCCTCGCCGCGGGCACCGCCGCGGACAACGAACGCAGGATGCGCCTGGAGTCGTACGTGCTGGCGGCCCGCCTGGAACAGGTCGCCGCCGCCGCGACCGTCCGGCTCCAGCGCATGTCGTCCGGCCGCTACACGCTCGTCCACTCCGACGACCGGACCGGCCGCGGCCGCAGCGGTCTCGGACTGCACGTCGTGGACGCCTGGACCGGCCGGGAGCGCGACACGGCGACCCTGTCCGGCGGCGAGACCTTCTTCGCCTCCCTCGCCCTCGCGCTCGGCCTCGCCGACGTCGTCACGGACGAGGCGGGCGGAGTCCGGCTGGACACGCTCTTCATCGACGAGGGCTTCGGCAGCCTCGACGACCAGACCCTCGACGAGGTCCTCGACGTCCTCGACTCACTGCGCGAACGCGACCGGAGCGTCGGCATCGTCAGCCACGTCGCCGACCTGCGGCGCCGCGTCCACGCGCAGCTGGAGATCGTGAAGGGCCGGTCGGGGTCGGTGATCCGCCGGCGCGGTACCGGCTGACCTCACCGGCCCAGCGGGCGCCGGGGGAGGGGCGAGGAGTAGACGACGCTCGTGGTCACCGACCCCAGCGCGCCGATCCGGCCCGACACCTCCTCCAGATGCCGCATCGAACGGGCCGCGACCTTGACGACGAAACAGTCGTCGCCCGTGACGTGGTGCGCCTCCAGGATCTCCGGGGTGACGGCGACCAGGTCGTGGAACGGCTTGTAGTTGCCGTGCGGATAGCGCAGGCGCACGAACGCCAGGATCGACAGCCCCAGCCGGTCGGGGTCCACGACGGCCGCGTACCCCTGGATGACGCCCGCCTCCTCCAGCCGGCGCACCCGTTCGGTGACCGCGCTCGCGGACATGGACACGGCGCGGGCCAGCTCGGCGAAACTGGCCCGGCCCTCGCGCTGGAGGACGTCCAGAATGCGCCAGTCGGTGGCGTCCGGGGAATACACGGTCATCCCCGAGGGATAGCAGGGGATTCCCCGGCGAGGCAAGCGGAAGGCCGGGGAACGCTCCTTCTGGACGGCGATCGGCGCCCGTAGATTTCGGTACGTCGAACCCGGGACGCACGTCTCGGGATGTGGATGTCCGGTCACCGGGCCGCGGCCCGCCGCCCTCAGTCGGGAGCCGCCGTGACCCCGACCGGACCGTAGCCGAGAGGCCGGAATCATGAGCGGCACCACGACCCGCGTCAACCCTGTACTGCGGGCCGCCCCCGCGACCCCCGCCGAGGCGGCCCGTCACTTCCGCGCCAGTCTGGCCTTCCACGCGGACGTCTCCGACGTGGCCGCCGCGCTGGCCGCCGGCGGCGACCCCGGATTCGCCGTCCTCGACTCCCGCTCCACCGCGTCCTGGGACCAGGGCCACATCCCCGGCGCCGTGCACCTCCCGACCGCGCTCATCCCCGAGCAGGCGGAACAACTCCTCGACCGGGCCGTGCCGGTGGTCACCTACTGCTGGGGCCCCGGCTGCAACGGCGCCACCCGTGCCGCCCTCGCCCTCGCCGAACTCGGCTACCAGGTCAAGGAGATGCTCGGCGGCTTCGAGTACTGGGCCCGCGAGGGCTTCCCCTACGAGACCTGGCAGGGCCCCGGACACCGTACGGCCGACCCGCTGACCGCACCGGTCGAGGCGGACAACTGCGGCTGCTGACGCGCCGGTTCGGCGGCGCGGGGCGTGCGGGGCGGGGGTACGGGGTCCGGTGGCGATGGCTGGTGGAACGCCGGACGCCGGGCACTGGGCGCCTGTTCACGTCCGCGCCCCGCGACGCGCGCCGGACATCCGACGACCTGGGCCGGACCCCGGCCGACGCCCGCCGGGGTGTCGGCGGGCGTCGGCTTCCGGTCGCAGGTGTCAGAGGAGCGACAGTTCGTCGACCAGGTCGTCCAGGCCGAGGGAGCCCTGGGAGAGGGCCGCCATGTGCCAGGCCTTGAGGTCGAAGTCGGCGCCGTGCCGTGCGCGGGCCTTCTCACGGCCCAGCAGCCAGGCCCGCTCGCCGAGCTTGTAGCCGATCGCCTGGCCCGGGATCGTCAGGTAGCGCGTCAGCTCGCTCTCCACGAAGTCCGCGGGACGGCTGCTGTGCGCGCCGAAGAACTCCTGGGCCAGCTCGGGCGTCCAGCGCTCGCCCGGGTGGAAGGGGGAGTCGGCCGGGATCTCCAGCTCCAGGTGCATGCCGATGTCCACGACGACCCGGGCGGCCCGCATCATCTGCGCGTCCAGGTAGCCGAGGCGCTGCTCCGCGTCGGTGAGGAAGCCCAGTTCGTCCATGAGCCGTTCCGCGTACAGCGCCCAGCCCTCGGCGTTGGCGCTGACCCCGCCGACCGTGGCCTGGTAGCGGGAGAGGTCTCCGGCGACATGCGCCCACTGGGCGAGCTGGAGGTGGTGGCCCGGGACGCCCTCGTGGTACCAGGTCGAGACCAGGTCGTACACCGGGAAACGGGTCTGGCCCATCGTCGGCAGCCAGGTGCGGCCAGGCCGCGAGAAGTCCTCCGACGGGGCCGTGTAGTACGGCGCGGCCGCGCTGCCGGCCGGCGCGATGCACGACTCCACCTTCCGCACCCGCTCGGCGAGTTCGAAGTGCGTGCCGTCGAGCGACTCGATCGCCTGGTCCATCAGGCCCTGCAGCCAGGCGCGGACCTCGTCGACGCCCTCGATGTGCCTGCCGTGCTCGTCCAGGTGCGCGAGCGCCACCCATGGCGTCTCGGCGCCCGGCAGGATCTTCTCGGCCTCCAGCCGCATCTCGGCGAGCAGCCGGTGGTACTCGGACCAGCCGTAGGCGTACGCCTCGTCCAGGTCGAGGTCCGTACCGTTGAAGTAGCGCGACCAACGGGCGTAGCGCTCACGGCCCACCGTGTTCGGCGCGCCCTCGATCGTCGGGGCGTACACGTCACGCACCCAGTCCCGCAGCTCGAGAACGGCAGCGGTCGCGGCGCCGGCGGCCTCGTCGAGTTCCGTGCGCAGCGCCTCGGGGCCACCCGACGCGAACTCCTCGAACCAGCCACGGCCGTTGCCGTCGGTGTCCGCCCACTCCGTGAGCTGCTCCACGAACGTGGCGGTGGGGCGCGGCCCCGCGTACAGCTTGCGTTCCAGGCCGAGCGCGAGGCTTTCGCGGTAACCGCCCAGCGCGGCCGGTACCGCGCGCAGCCGCTGTGCGACCGCCGCCCAGTCCTCGTCCGTCACCGTTGGCGTGATCGTGAAGACCTCGCGCACCGAGTGCGCGGGCGTGCTCATGTTGCCGACGGCCCGCAGCCCCTCGTCGGCGTCGTGCACGGCGAGTTCCGCGGTGAGCCGCTCGCGCAGCAGCCGGGCGCACCGGCGCTCGACGTCACTGTCCGCGCCGGGCCTGCGCTCGGCCTCGCCGAGCCGCGCGAGCGTGGTCCGTGCCAGCTCCGCCAGCGCCTCCTGGCCGGCGGGCGAGGTGTCGGGGAGTCTGCTCGAACTCCCCCGGTCGCCGAGGTACGTACCGGTGCACGGGTCGAGGGCGATGAGCTCGTCGACATAGGTGTCGGCGACCTCGCGGGGCAGCGGGCTGTTCGTCTCTGACATGCGGACATCCTCATACGGAGACGGGGGCCGCGTCAGCCCCGTATCGGCGGGCCGTGGCCCGGGTCAGCTCGATTTCGCTGAGGGCGTGGCCCCGGCCGGGCCGGGCGGCAGCAGGGGGCCGCAGTCCCACTGCTGGAAGATCAACCGGGTCTCCACCCGGGCCACTTCGGAACGTGACGTGAACTCGTCCAGCACCAGCCGCTGGAGATCGGCCATGTCAGCGACCGCGACATGGACGAGGTAGTCGTCCGGGCCGGTCAGGTGGAACACGGTCCGGGACTCGGGCAGTGCGCGGATCCGGTCCACGAACGGCCCCACCAGCTCCCGCCGGTGCGGTCTGACCTGCACGGACAGCAGCGCCTCCAGGCCGCGCCCCAACTTGGCCGGATCCAGTCGCAGCTGATGACCGAGGATGACCCCTGCCCGCCGCAGTCGCGTGACCCGGTCCAGACAGGTCGACGGCGCGACCCCGACCCGCGCGGCCAGATCCCGGTAGGTGGTCCGGGCGTCGTTCTGCAGCAGCCGCAGCAGGTGGAGGTCCACCGGGTCCAGTTCGACGGAATCGCCCATGGGTCGAACGTTACACGGCACACGTCCCCGAAAGCCCGTCGAGTGTTCACCCTTCCGGCCATGGACTCAGCGGGCCTCGACGGCCACCCCCGCGCACGCACCGCACCGAGAGCACTGGCCACCGAGGCCGTGCACGCCGGCCGGGACGATCTCGCCCGGCAGGGCCTGCACGCGCCGCCGATCGACCTCTCCACCACCTACCCGTCCTACGACAGCCGGGGCGAGGCCGCACGCATCGACGCCTTCGCCGCCACCGGCGCCGAACCGGAGGGTCCGCCCGTCTACGGCCGGCTGGGCAATCCGACCGTCGCCCGCTTCGAGACCGCCCTGGCCCGGCTGGAGGGCACCGGTGCCGCGGTCGCCTTCGCCAGCGGCATGGCCGCGCTGACCGCCGTACTGCTCGTGCGGGCCTCGATGGGACTACGGCACGTCGTGGCCGTGCGTCCCCTCTACGGGTGCAGCGACCACCTGCTGAACGCCGGGCTGCTCGGCACCGAGGTGACGTGGGTGGACCCGGCCGGCATCGCGGACGCGCTGCGCCCGGACACCGGTCTGGTGCTCGTGGAGTCCCCGGCGAACCCGACGCTCGCCGAACTCGACCTGCGGGCCGTCGCGCACTCCTGCGGTTCCGTGCCGCTGCTCGCCGACAACACCTTCGCCACGCCGGTGCTGCAACGCCCCGCCGAGCAGGGCGCGCGCCTGGTGCTGCACAGCGCCACCAAGTACCTCGGCGGCCACGGGGACGTGATGGCGGGCGTCGTGGCCTGCGACGAGGAGTTCGCCGGGCGGCTGCGACAGGTCCGGTTCGCCACCGGCGGCGTCCTGCACCCGCTCGCCGGCTACCTCCTGCTGCGGGGTCTGGCCACGCTCCCGGTGCGGGTCCGCGCGGCATCCGCGAACGCCGCCGAACTGGCCCGCAGGCTCGCCGCCGACCCGCGCGTCACCCGGGTCCACTACCCGCGCATCGGCGGCGCGATGATCGCCTTCGAGGTCGCGGGGGACCCGCACGAGGTCATCGGCGCCGTCCGGCTGATCACCCCCGCCGTCAGCCTCGGCAGCGTCGACACCCTGATCCAGCACCCGGCGTCCATCAGCCACCGCATCGTGGACGCGCACGACCGCCGCGACGCGGGCGTCAACGACCGACTGCTGCGACTGTCGGTGGGCCTGGAGGACGTCGAGGACCTGTGGACCGACCTGGACACGGCGCTGGGCGCGGACCGCACCCCCGACGCGCGAGGCGTGAGCGAACAGACGGTGGCACGAGCCTCGCGCTAGGCGCGGGCCGGGCGGGAGGCGAACCGGCGGGCAAGCGGGGCTTGTGCGGAGCGCCCGTCGGCGGGGCTCGGCCGCATCGCCCCACCCCGCCGCGGGCCCGCCCGCTCAGTCCCGCACGATCCGCTCGCCGTACTGCCCCGGCGACTGTTCGTACGACGGCAGCGAGGTGGTCGCCTCGGTGCTGAGGCGGGCCGTGATGACCAGGGTGCCCTCTTCGATCTGGTAGTCGAGGGGGAGGCCGAGGGCGCGCATGGCGGCGACCATGCCGGTGTTGGACGCCTGTGTCACGGCGTACACGCTCGCGCAGTTGGCCTCCTGGGCCATCGTCACCAGCCGGCCCAGGAGTTCGCCGCCGATGCCTCGCCGCTGCCAGTCGTCCTCGACCAGCAGCGCGACCTCCGTCTCGTCCCCGTCCCACAGCAGGTGGCCGAGGCCGACGATGCGTCCGGACGCCGTCTGCACGGCGAGCGTCCGGCCGAAGCGGGGGCTGAGCAGGTGCTTCAGATAGCGGTCGGCGTCACCGACCGGACCGTGGTAGCGCATGCCGAGCGTGCGCGCCGAGCAGCGCTCGTGCATCGCCTTCGCGGCCTCGCGGTCGCTCGGGTCCGCCCGGCGCACGGTGATGTCGCTGCCCTCGGGCAGGGTCAGCACGTCCTGGCCGACCGGGACGCGGGGGCCCAGCCGGGCGTCCAGTTCGACCAGCGCCCGCGCCCGGGCGAACTCGGTGGGCGTGAAGGGCAGGTACGGCCGCTCCACGGTGATCACTCCGCCCTCCGGCGCCCGCAGACGCATCACGGTGCCCTCCAGGGCCCCTTCCACCGGCACGGCCGCGGGTCGTCGGCCGCCGCCCACCGGCGCGGCGGGCAGCGAGCGGATGGTGCACCGGCCCAGCAACTGCCGCAGTGTGAGCGGCAGTTCCGCCGCGTCCAGGGCGGTGCGGGTCGCGAGGCCGAGCACCCGGGTGGGCGCGTCCACCAGGTCGTGCGCGTCGGCCCGCTCGATCCAGGTGTCGGCGCCGCCGGCCAGCGAGACCGCGCGGCTGAGCTCGGCCCCGCCGAGTGCGGCGGGGGCCCGCAGCAGGAACTCGTCCACGGTGCCCTCGCCCAGCGGATGCGTCTGCAGGCTGAGGATGTCGACCCGCAGGCCGGCGAGCGCCGTGCACAGCGTGGCCAGCGACCCCGGTGCGTCCTTCACCGTCGTCCGCATCCGCCACAGCACGCTCGCGTCGGGCACCGCGTCCGGAGCCGTCTCCTGCGGGGAGGGCTGCCCGGCCTGCTGTCCCGCGGACAGCGGCCGGGCCTGCGTATCGCTCGTCGGCGGCGCGTGACCGTGGCGCCGTGCCCACCAGGTGTGGAATCCCGCCGTGGCGACCAGGACGACCGCCGAGACCAGCAGCAGTTCCGGTCCGTCGGGGCCGTGCCCGACGAGGTTCGCCACGGCGTCGGCCACCGCCACCGCCGTGAACAGCGCGGCGAGTTCGATCACGTCCCGCCGCCAGTGGTGTACGGGACGCCCGTGCCTGGCACGGGTCACATCGGACATGTCTCGAGTCATGCAGCCACTGTGAAGGAACGGTGTTGCGTGATCACGAACGCTCTGTGACCTACCGGTAAAGAGTGCTTATGCACCTTTTGTTTATCTTTTGATAGTTGACGCACGTCAATCGACCGGTAGGCGACCGGTCCTGAGCGCGCCGCTCACGCGGCCTGCTCCTCGCCCAGCGTGTCGCGCAGCCGGCGGGCCTGCGCCACCAGCCGGGAGGACCCGCGCCGGGCCGCCGCGCCCGCCAGATGAGGCAGGTCCCCGCGTGCCCCGGAACGTTCGGCGCACTCCGCGGCCACACCCACCAGGTCCCCGACCCCACGCGTCGGCGCGGCGGCGCCCTCGGTCGCGAGGTCGGCGAGCAGCACGGGCAGCGTCTGGCGGAGCACCCCCCAGATGGTCGCGTTCGCCCCCGTGGCCGCGGCGGTCCGCGCCGACTCGGCGAGGCGCGACGGCTTGACGGCCCCCCGCCGCACCAGCTGTCCGAGGTCCGCGCCGAGGAGGGCCGTGTCCAGCTGTCCCCGGGCGGCCAGGACCAGCAGGGCGTCGACGGCGGCGAGGCGGTCCTCCGGATGCCGTGCCCCCAGTCCGTACGCCAGGCCCAGGTGCACGGCCTCGCCCGCCTCACCGCCGGCCTCGGCGAGCTGCGGCAGGACGGCGGCGGCGCCGCGGCTGTCGTCCACGGCCAGCGCGGACAGGTCCCGCAGCAACCGCACGGCGACCAGTTCGCGCAGCTCCGGAAGGACGGCCGGCCAGTGCTGCTGCATGCTCCGGTTCCAGTGATGGCAGTACCAGCGCTCCCGGAACACGCTCACCGGACGGCCGAGGCCCTGGAACGCCGCGGGAAAGTCCTCCCGCAGCTGGGGTAGTTCACCGAGCTCCAACAGGACGCGGACGCCCGAGGTGCGCCGCCGGTCGGTGGGCAGGGTAGGGTCCTGGGCGAGCCAGGCCGCGAGCCGGGCCCCTTCCCCGGTGCCGAGCGCGGTGGCGCGCTCGGCGGCCGCCTCCGCCGCCGGACGGTCCCCGCGCCGCACCCGCAGCAGCGCCTGAGCGAAGTCGGCCGCCGAGACCCGGGCGCCCAGCCGCCGGTAGGTGTCCAGGCGGGCCACCAGTTCGCCCGGTTCCAGCAGACCGGTGCTCCAGGTGGGAGTCGACAGCAGGAACGGCAGCGGGTCGGTCCGGATGCGGTACGCCACATCCCAGAGGCGGGCGTCGAAGGCCCGGGACAGTCCGCTGTGGACGCATTCGTGCGTCCGCGCCCCCTGCCGGACCGAGGACTCCAGCGTGGTGGTGAACACCGCGCCGCTCAGCGTCGCGAGGAGAAGGTCGACGCCGTCCTCGGCTCCGGAGAAACCGTGCCCGTGGTTGCCGAAGTAGTGCTGCGAGGGCAGGACCCGCTCCTGCCCCGACGGGTTCCACCAGCGCCGCGAGACGACCGGCTCCAGCGCCTCCAGCAGGGCGCCCCGGTCCTGGTACGCGTGGCGGACCAGCCCGTCCAGGGTCCGCTCGAACTCCGTGACGCCACCCCCCGACGCCAGCAACGCGCCGGCCTCCTCGGCGACTTCGACGGCCGTCCCGGGAGCGGGAGCCAGCCGCACCGGCTGCGGCACCGGCGGCAGCGTCTCCTCGTACTCCGGCGTCCACGACGCCACCGGTGCGCCGAGGGCACGGGACGCCCGGGTGTGCAGCGCCGGGATCAACTGCTCGGCCGCGACGACGAGTTCCTCGCGCACCTGGGTGGCGTCCGCTGTGTCGGCCACCTTCCCCGCATGGCGTTCCACCAGCTTGAGCGCCCGTTCCTGCACGTCGGAGTCTTCATGGCCGAAGGCGTGCGCGGCGGCGGGCAGCAACTCCGGGGCCGCGGACGGATCGGCGACCAGCACTCTGCCCAGCAGCACGAGCTGGGCCCGCACGAGCTTCTTCTCGGTGCGGAACAGCACCGCCGCCGACATCTCGGCCAGCCGGCGCGGGGTCAGGTCCCCGGCCAGGGCGAGGGTGCCCAGCACCGACTGGGCGTGCGAGGCCACCACCGGCATGGCGTCCGCGGCCAGCGCCAGCCAGTCGGTGATCCGCTCCCGCTCCTCTTCGCGGGTGAGTGCCAGCGACCGCAGCAGGCGCAGGAACGACCGCTGGTCGGCGGCCGACCCGCCCCGCACCAGCCGCGCCACGCACGCGTCCACCGTCGCCCGGCGCTCCAGCGTGCCTTCGGCGGTGAGCCGCGCGAGCGCCTCTGCCCAGCTGTCCGGTCCCTCGCCGTACGTCCACGACCAGCGGCTGCCGATGTCCGGCGTCTCGAAGGCGGCGGCCACGAGAGTCGCCAGGTGGGGGTCCT
This sequence comes from Streptomyces sp. NPDC005574, assembly GCF_040605435.1. Classification (NCBI taxonomy): domain Bacteria; kingdom Bacillati; phylum Actinomycetota; class Actinomycetes; order Kitasatosporales; family Streptomycetaceae; genus Streptomyces; species Streptomyces sp. NPDC005574. The sequence continues at coordinate 74,202 of NZ_JBEXCW010000015.1, read as the reverse complement.
TGCGCAGCCGGTCGAGCAGGGTGTTGCCGAGCTCCCGCGCGCTGCCGACGTGGTCCACCCAGCCATGGACGTACGTCGGCGTGGTCGGCACCGGGCCACCGGAGAGGCGGACCAGGCCCGCCAGCAGGTCGTACCGCACGCCGGCGCTCTCCGGGCGCTGCGCGAGCCGGTGCGTCACGTCGACGAGCCAGTCGGCGGGCCGGTCGCCCAGGAGGTGGATCAGCAGGGCCGGTGACGCCTGCGACCAGCGCATGTCGGTCGCCGCGAGCCAGGTCGCCACACCCGCCGCACCGGTCTGGCAGGCCGCGCCGGCCGCGTGCAGGGCGGGGTAGGCACGCCGGGAGGCCGCGTTCCACTGGTCGGCCCGCAGTTCCTTGCGCAGGGCCCGCAGCTCGGGCAGGTACGAGCGCCGTTCGCCGTCCGTCATGCCGTCGAGCAGGCTCACCACCTCGGCCGTCCGCCCGGCCCGGACCGCTTCCATCAGTGAACTCATCGCGCACCCCCGCCGATTCGTGCCATCTCCTGTTCCGGTGCGGCACCCCGCCGCGCCATGCGTACCGCCAGCGCGTGCTTGCACGGTCCACGCCCGCCCCGGTACTTCGCCCACCACAGACAGCTGCAACTGAGCACTCCCGCCTCGTCCCGCACGCGGTGCGCGTGGCCGTCCTCGGCCGTCACCGTCGCGAGCGTGCCTTCCAGGGCGACCGCGCCGGCGGCCACGAGGGCCCGGGCGGAGCGCAGCCGGGGGTTGTGACGCTCCACCCGGTCCGCGTCGTAGGGGAGTTCGCGGTGGAAGTAGGCCGCCTCCGCCGTGTCGTAGCCGACGCGGCCCGAGGTGCCGAGGCGGACCAGTCCCGCCCTGACCCGCTCCGGCGTGAGACCGGAGGCGCCGGCTAGGTCGGCCGTGTCGATGCGGGGCTCCCAGGAGAGCAGCACCGAGATCAGCTCCGCGTCGGCGGCGGCCTCGTCGGTGGCGAGGGCGTCGAGGACGCCACCCTCGCCGGAGAACCCGCGGGAGGCGTCGGGAGACAGCGTCAGAGTGAGCCGCATCCCCGGCAGGACCACCTCCCAGGCGCCGGCCGCGGCACTCTGCGAGCCGATCGCGGGGCCGTAGACCCGCAGTGCCGTCGCGTGGCGAAGCACCCGCTGCAGGGCGGTCAACCGGTCCGGCCCCGGCAGGCAGACCGCGCCGGGCACCGGCCGGGTCGTCGGTCGCAGTGAACGGCCCGCCGGCACCACCCAGCGCGGGCCCACCGAGGCGCCGCGCGCCCCGCCGCGCGGCAGCGCGCGCAGGAACCGTACGGCCTCGGCGGCGGGCAGCTCGGCCCGCAGGTCGAAGCCGGCCGCGACCACCTGGGCCTCGGCGAAGCCCCGCAGCCACCGGTCCGGCAGTGGCACCTTCTTCTCCACGACCGGGCCGTCCGTCGTGGTGACCGCCAACTCCTCGGGTCCCACCCGCAGATGGAGCGGGTCGTCCGTGCCGATCCGGGAAAGGGCATCGCGCAGCGGATTGTTGACGTCGACGTTCGTCGTGCCGTGGCCCACCTCGGCGCCGTCGAGGCCCGCCCCCAACACGTCCAAGCGGGCGTACACCCCGCCGCAGCCGGAAAAGGACTCGAAGCGCAGCCGGTCGCCGTTGCCGGTGACGACCGGGTCGAGGGAGGCGCGCAGCTGCGGCTGGTAGTACCGGGCCGCGGCGACGTCGGCCACCGCCAGCAGGCCGGCCGCGGCCACCTGAGGCGAAGTCAGGAAGCCGGTGAAGAAGCGGGGATGGTCCTCGACACCCGCGGGCGTCACACCCTGGGAGGTCTCCAGCCCCAGGCGCTGTCCACCCGCGGCGGACTCCAGCACGGAGGGTTGGCGATAGGCCACGGCCTGCAAAGATCGCGTCATGGAAAAACCGTAGAGGCGACCACTGACAATCGCCCTGACCTGCGGAAAGCCCCCGTCCCACGGTAAGTTGAGCGCCTGGCCGGACTCGCTCGCGCCGCGTCCGTCAGGCGGTCGTGGCCGTCCGGCACATGGACGCACGAGTGTCACCGCGCACCGGGAGATGACGCCGGTGCGCGGCACACCATCGAGCGTACGGGAGCCGGGGCCGCTACTGGCCGACCCTGCCCGGCTGGAGCACCTGCGTGAACAGCACGGTGCCGTCCTGCTCGCGCAGCCGTACCGTCAGCTCACCGCTGTCGCCGTCGATGTCGACCTCGCCGAAGAACTGGTAGCCGCCGGCGGGCGAGACGTTCGACGCGGCCGGAGCCTTCACGAACACCCGCTCCGGACCGAAGGTCCCGTCGAGGGCGCTGGCCGGGAAGGCGCCCGCGTTGAGCGGACCCGAGACGAACTCCCAGAACGGCTCGAAGTCGGTGAACGCGGCCCGCGACGGCTGGTAGTGCTGCGCCGAGGTGTGGTGCACGTCGGCCGTCAGCCAGACCGTCCCGGTGATCCGCCGGTGCTTGACGAACCGCAGCAGTTCGGCGATCTGCAGCTCACGTCCCAGTGGCGCTCCCGGGTCGCCCTGCGCCACCGCCTCGATGTTCGGCCGGCCCTCGGTGGTGTCGGGCACGACCAGCCCGATCGGCATGTCGGCGGCGATCACCTTCCACACCGCGCGCGAGCGTGACAGCTCCCGCTTGAGCCATTCCAGCTGTTCACGGCCGAGGATGCCCTGCGGGTCGACGCTCTGGTCGTCGGGCGAGTTGGCGTTGCGGTAGGTCCGCATGTCCAGCACGAACACGTCGAGCAGCGGCCCCTGGCGCAGCACCCGGTTGACCCGGCCCTGCCGCGCGCCCGGTCGCAGGGTGGAGACGGGGAAGTACTCGCTGAACGCGCGGCGGGCCCGCCCCGCGAGCACGTCCACGCTCTTCTCCGTGTAACGGGTGTCGGTGTCCGCGACGACCTCGCCCGGGTACCAGTTGTTGCGCACCTCGTGGTCGTCCCACTGGATGACGGACGGCACCTGGGCATTGAAGCGGCGGAGGTTGTCGTCGAGCAGGTTGTAGCGGAAGTTGCCGCGGAACTCCGCCAGGGTCTCCGCCACCTTCGCCTTCTCCGGCGTGGTGATGTTGCGCCAGGTGCTGCCGTCCGGCAGGGCCTGGGTGGCGGCGATGGGGCCGTCGGCGTAGATGTTGTCACCGCTGCACAGGAAGAAGTCGGGGTCGAGGCGGCCCATGGCGTCGTAGATCCGGTAGCCGCCGAGGTCGGGGTTGATGCCCCAGCCCTGGCCGGCCAGGTCGCCGGACCACAGGAAACGCACCCCGCCCCGCCTGCGCGCGGACACCGTGCGGAAAGTGCCCGTGACGGGCTCGCCGGTGCGGCGCGGGTCGTCGGGGTCGGCCAGCAGGACGCGGTAGTGGATCTGTTCGCCCGACGGCAGGCCGTGCAGCCGGGTCGTCCCGGTGAAGTCGGTGCCCGCGCCGAGGAGCGGACCGTGCCACCTGCGCGCGTTGCGGAACGACTCGGTGGCCGCTGTCTCCACCACCATGCGGGCCGGCCGGTCGGAACGCACCCACACCAGACCGGAGTCGGAGGTCACGTCGCCGCTCTGCACGCCCCAGCCCGCGCGGGGACGCCCGGACAGGGCGAAGGCGGGTGCCGCGCCGGCTGCGGCGGGCAGGGTCAGGGCCGCCGACGCGGCGAGGGAGCCGCGCAGGACGCTGCGGCGGCCGGGGAACGGACGGTGGGTCATGACTGCGCCTCCAGGGACGGGATCCGGCCGGTGTGCCATGCCACAACTACTGGTGCGCCGCAGCGCACACGGAAACCGCGGGTGAACAACTGCCCGCGTGACCGGCGTACGTCCGGGTGACGCGGCGGCACGGTCACCCTGCGAGCGATTCGGCCATGAGCCGCACGCCCGCTCTGATCCGCGCGGGCGACTGGTGCGCGTACCCGAGGACCAGCCGCACCCTCGAGTCCCCCTCGTCCCCCTCGTCCTCCTCGTCCTCGTACACGCCCGCCGCCTCGCCGTCGGCGCGCGCGTGCGCGTGGTCCGACAGGGCGCGGACCGCCACACCGGCCGCCGCCACGCGCGCGAGGAACCGCGGTTCGGGTCCGTACCGCGCCGGCAGTACGGCGATGACGTGCAGGCCCGCCGCGATACCCGACACCTCGGAGCCGGGGAAGCACTCCTCCAGGGCCGCGACGAGGGCGTCGCGGCGTTCGCGGTAGGCGCGCTGGCAGCGGCGCAGCTGCCGGTCGTAGTCCCCGCGCTCCAGGAACCGGGCGAACAGCGCCTGGTCGAGGGTCGGGTGGCCCAGGTCCAGGGTGCGTTTGCGCTCCACCACCTCCTCGGCCCACGACTGCGGCACCAGGAGCCAGCCGAGCCGCAGACCCGGTGCCAGGGACTTGCTGACCGAGCCCGCGTAGGCCACGTGCTCCGGGTCGAGCCCCTGGAGCGCGCCCACCGGCGCGCGGTCGTAGCGGAAGTCGCCGTCGTAGTCGTCCTCCATGACCAGCCCGTCCACCTCCCGCGCCCAGTCGAGGAGTTCGGCGCGGCGGCGGGCGGAGTAGGCGATGCCGGTGGGGAACTGGTGGGCCGGTGTCGTCACGACCGCCCGGACCCCGGAGGCCCTCAGGGGGCCGGGAGCGAGCCCGTCGGCGTCCAGCGGCAGCGGCACGGTGGTGACACCCGCCGAGGCGTGCAGCGCGGCGTGCTGGGGGCTTCCCGGGTCTTCCACGCCGACCCGGCGCAGCCCGCGCGCGCCGAGCACCAGGGCAAGCAGCGCGGTGGCCTGGGCCACTCCGGAGACGACCACCAGCCGCTCCGGGTCCGCGACCACGCCCCGGCGGCGGGCGAGCAGTTCGGCCAGGGCGGTGCGCAGTTGGGGCAGGCCGCGCGGGTCCGGATAGCCGAGGTCCTCGTGCGGCAGGCGCGCCAGCACGCCACGCTGCGCGGCGGCCCAGGCCGCGCGGGGGAACAGCGACAGGTCCGGCGTCCCGGGTACGAAGGAGGCGCGGACGCCGGGGGAGCGCGGGGCGAGGTCCCGCGCGCGCGGAGGGGCCGCCCGTACGGCTCCGCCCACCCAGGTGCCCGCACCCCGGCCGCTGCGCAGGTATCCCTCGGCGGTCAGCTGCTCGTACGCCTCGGTGACCAGACCGCGGGACACCCCCAGGTCGGCCGCGAGATCCCGGCTCGACGGCAGGCGGGTGTCGGGCGCCAGGCGGCCCGAGCGGACCGCGTCCCGCAGCGCGGCCTGGAGCGCCCGGCCGCGCGCGCGTGCCGGTGCCGATGCGGCGGGCAACAGCACTTCCCACGCCGCTGAGCCGGCAGGCCGATGGGGCGGCCGGTCGCGATTGGTCTCCGATGGCGTCATGGAAGTGGACCTTAAACCGGGCCGCCGCGCTGCCTAGCGTCGTCGCCATGAACGCCACCACCACGCGCGGGTCCCTGTTCGCCGCGCTCGCCTGCGTCCTCGTCGGAGGTTCCTTCACCGCCAACAGCGTGCTCGGCGACTACCCGCACGCGGGCGGCCAGTTCCTCCGCTACGCCCTTGCCAGTGTCCTGCTGCTGCCGACCGTGGGGAAGGGCGCCGCGGCCCGGCTGGGGGCGCTGTCCCCGCGCCGGTGGGGCCGTCTCGCGCTGGTCGCGGCCATCGGCATGGTGGGCTTCAACCTGGCCGTACTCGCCGCGGAACGCACCGCCGAGCCGGCGGTCCCCGGTGTCTTCGTCGGATGCGCGCCCGTGATCGTGGCCGTCGTCGTCCCGCTCCTGTCCGGGCGCCGCCCGCGACGCGTGGTGCTGTGCGGGGCGCTGCTCGTCGCGGCGGGGGCGTGCGCCGTGCAGGGCTGGGGGCGCGCGGACGGCGCGGGCATCGCCTTCTCCCTGTGCGCGCTGGCCGGTGAGGTCGGATTCGCGGTCCTCGCCGTGCCCGTGCTGCGGATTCTGGGTCCCAGGCTGCTGGCCGCCGTGGTGTGTGCGGTCGCAGCCGCCGAGGCCGCGGTGGCCGGACCGCTCCTGGACGGGTCGGCGTGGCTGCGCCGGCCCGACACGACCGAGGCGGTCGCGTTGCTGTGGCAGGGCGCGGTCGTCACCGCCGTCGGCTTCGTGTGCTGGTACATGGGCGTGCAGCGGATCGGCGCGGAGCGCGCCACGCTCTTCTCCGGCCTGATCCCGGTATCGGCCGCCTGCACCGCACCCCTGGTCGCGACGGGCTCCTACGGGGCCGTCCAGGCCGTCGGCAGCGCCCTGGTGGGAGCCGGAGTGGCCCTCGGATCGGGCGCGTTGTCCCGCCACCCGTCCGGCGGCCGCCCTGACCCCTCGCCGCGGGAGGGGCGACGGCCGGACCCCTCGCCGCGGGTGGGGCGACGGCCGGACCGGCACCCGGCCGCGTTCGCGGACGAGCCGCACCCGCCCGCCGCGCGGCTCGTCCCGCACCCGGCCGCGTTCGCGGACGAGCCGCACGCGCCCGCTACGCGAGCCGGCCTTCGCCCGGCCGCGCACCGCACCGGACGCCGACCGCTGACCGGGCGCGGCGGAGCTCCCTCAGAGGTCTCTGGGGGCGGACACGGTCTGGCGGCTGCCGTCGAGGATCACGCGCGCGACGAGCGCCGGGTCGTCGCTCATGGGGCAGTGTCCGCAGCCGGGCAGCCGCACCAGCCGGGCGCGGGGGATGATCTGCTTGGCCCGCACTCCCTGGCGGCGCACCAGCAGCAGGTCCTTGGTGCCCCAGGCGACGGTGACGGGGATCTGGGGGATGTCGTCGGTGAACTGGACGGCGGCGCCCGCGCGGAGGGTGTCGTCGAACCCGGTGGCCTGTGCGAGGGCGAGCGTCTCGGCGACCACGGCCTCGGGTGAACGGCGGGCAGGACGGGCGTAGATCGTGCTCGTGAGGGCCGTGCGGCCGGCCGCGGAGCGGGACAGTCGCTCGACGAGCGGCAGCGGCAGCCGACGGGCGATGTGCCGCATGGTGAGCAGGACACCGAAGGCGTAGCGCCGCTCGGCCGGCGACCAGAACCCGGCCGGGGAGAGGGCGGTGACGGACCGTACGCGCTTCTCGCGGGCCAGCTCGAGGGCCAGCAGGCCGCCGAGCGAGTTGCCCGCCACGTGCGGCCGTTCGAGCTCCAGGGCCTCGCACAGGGCGCTGAACACGGCCGTCGTCGAGGGCAGGTCGTAGGCGAGACCGGCGGGCAGGGCCGGGGACGCGCCGAAGCCCGGGAGGTCCACGGCGATCACGTCGCGTTCGGTCGCGAGGATGTCCACCACCGGGTCCCACGCCTGCCGGTGGTGACCGATCCCGTGCAGCAGGAGCAGCGGTTCGCCCTTGCCCACGCGCGCGTAGGAGACGGTCACGGGCTGCGGGCCCCCGGGGGTGGGGACCTCGAAGGAGACGGTGGCGGACATGGAGGCGCTCCTCGGCTGGGCTCACTGACGGACCGGGTAGACAGCTTGTCAGCAATTACTACCGGCGGGTAGCCCCCAAGGGGCACCTGTCCCGCCGCCGCGCCCGGGCAACGCGCGCCGCGTGTCGGGGCGTTGATCTTCCTGTGCCCGTACGGCGCCCCCACCCCCTTCCCGCCCCCGGCGCCGATTTCGCCTGGACAGCACACGACGCGTCGGCTGGGATGGTGCCGTGACGACCGACACCGACGTCTTCGAAGCGCACCGCTCGGTCCTCCTGGGCGTCGCCTACCGCATGCTCGGGCGCGTCGCCGACGCGGAGGACGTGGTCCAGGACGCGTGGCTGCGCTGGGCCGGCGCCGACCGGAGCGGGGTCCGCGAACCGCGCGGCTACCTGGTGCGCGTCACCACCCGCCTCGCCCTCGACCGGCTGCGCCAGGTCAGGGCGCGGGGCGAGGCGTACGTCGGACCGTGGCTGCCCGAGCCGTACGCGACCGACTTCGGTGACACCGCCCCGGACACCGCGGAGCGGGCCGTGCTCGCGGACTCCGTCTCCCTGGCCGTCCTCGTCGTCCTGGAGTCCCTTTCACCGCTGGAACGGGCCGTGTTCGTGCTCAGAGAGGCATTCGGCTACCCGCACGCGGAGATCGCCGCGATGCTCGACCGCGGGGAACCGGCCGTACGCCAACTCGCCGGGAGAGCGCGCCGGCACGTCGAACAACGGCGCCCGCGGTACACGGTCGACCCCGTCCAGCGCCGCGTCCTCACCGAGCGGTTCCTCGGGGCGGCCGCGGAGGGCGACCTGGAGGGCCTCCTCGCGCTGCTGGCGCCGGACGTGCGCCTCGTCGGCGACAGCGGTGGCAAGGTGAAGGCCCCCCTGCGGGTCCTGGAGACGGCCGACAAGGTGGGCCGCTTCGTCGTCGGCACGGCCCGCAAGGGTGCCGCCGGCCTCTCCTTCCGTTTCCTGGAACTCAACGGCGGGCCCGCGGTGCTGGCGTCGTCGGGGGACCGGCCCGACGCCGTGTTCCAACTGGACGTGTTCGACGGCCGCGTTCAGTGCGTCTACGTCATCCGCAACCCCGACAAGCTGCGCTCACTCGCCGGCGCCTGAGCCGCACGGCCTCTCGCCGCCACCACGCCGAAGCGGAGCCGCCGGGTCGGCCGATGCCACCGCGCCCACCGAAGTCGCCGAGCGGCCGCTTTCGCGACGGCGGCTTTGCCGCGGCGTCACGAACCCGGCGTCGTACGAACGCCCCGTGAACGCTGCGCTGCGGCGGCCCCGTGCGTCCCCCAAGGGATCGAGGATTGGTCTTGACCAAGGGTGGGGGCCGCCCTATGGTCGCAGAGAAGTGCAACAACCTTTAATAAACAAGGGCGCTAAAACGCCGCCGACCACGGCGATCGCGGAGGACTAGGGTGGGGACCACGCAGCTGGAATCGGTGCAGGAACCGAAGTACTGGCATCTGAGGACCGTACTGAGCGAGGCACTGGACTCCGAGTTCACGGTGGGCGAGATCCTGCCCAACGAACGCGATCTGGCCGCCCGCTTCGGCGTCGCCCGCGCGACGCTCCGTCAGGCACTGGAGCAGCTCGAACTGGAAGGCCGGCTGCAGCGCCGCCGCGGTGTGGGTACGACCGTCGCCCCGCCGCGCGTGGGCGTGGCCGTCGGGACGGAACAGCACGCCTGGCCGGGAGCGTCCGACGACGGCTGGCAGCCCGTCGACAGCTCACGCGAAGTGCCGCCCGCGACCGTCGCGGAGGCCCTGGAGACGGGGAAGGACCAGCCGGTGCACGTCGTGCGCCGCTCGCGCACGACGCACGGGCAGCCGGTCGCCGCCGAACTCCTGTACATCCCCGAGTCGTCGGTGCCCGACCTCTCCGCCATCGACGCCCCGTCCGGAGCGGCACGCGCGCGTGCCGTGCTGCGCGAACTGCAGCGCCACGAGTTGGAGGGCCAGGACAGCGCGGTGGAACTCGGCTCGGCCCGCGCGGACGACGCCAAGGAGCTGGACCGGCTCCCCGGGGCGCCCGTCCTCGTCGTCACCACGCGCTTCGTCGCCGACGGCCACACCGTCGCCCTGTCCGTCGCGACCTACCGCGCGGACACCTGCCGGCTGACCTTCGGGGACTCCGGCGGCGTGGAGATCCACCAGGATCCGGAACGCCGGGCCTCCTGACCACGCGCGCGCCACGCGCCCCGGCCGCCGGCCGGGGCGCGCCGCGTGTCCGGCGCTGCGCGCGTCAGCGGCGCGCGGTCACCGTGCCCTCCACCGCGAAGAGTTGTTCCTCCACGTGGTCGAGCGCGAGCCGCAGCGCCCCCGTCGCCACCGCGGCCTCGCCGAGCAGCGACAGCGTCACCCTCGGCGGCCTGAGGCAGTAGCGCGCCAACTCCCGTCGCAGGGGCTCCAGTACGCCGTCCAGTCCGGCCGCCCAGCCCCCGATGACCACGAGTTCGGGGTCGAGCGCCAGGACGAGCGCCGCCACGTCGTGGACGAGCCGCTGGATGAACCGCTCCACGGCCTCCCGGGCCCGCCGGTCACCCTCGCGCGCCTGCGCGAAGACCCCGGCAACGGCCAGCTCGTCCAACGGGTGCAGCGGCTCGTCCGTCGTGGACAGCAGCGTCTCGGGCGTCGCCCCGCGCCCCAGCAGGTGCAGTGCGCCGATCTCACCGGCCGCCCCGCCGTACCCCCGGTGCAGCCGCCCGCCGATCAGTGCGCCGGCGCCCGGACTGAGCCCGGCCAGCACGAACACCACGTCGTCGGACTCGGTGGCGGCGCCCTTCCAGTGCTCGGCGACCGCCGCCGCGTTGGCGTCGTTCTCCACCAGGACCGGGCACTTGAAGGACCGGCTCAGCCGCTCGCCCAGCCGCAGCCCGGTCCACTCGGGCAGCGCGGTGCTCAGCCGTACGGTGCCGTCCGCCTCCACGATCCCGGGCGTGGCGACCCCCACCGCCCGCAGCGAACCGCGGGAGACACCGGCCCTGCGCAGCAGTTCGGCCACGGCGGTGCGCAGCCGCTCCAGGCGCTCGTCCGCGGACGCCGTCTCGTCGATGTCCTTGGCCTGCGCGCCGGTCACCCGGCCGTCGAGGTCGGACAGGAGGGCGGCGACGCGGTGCGGTCCGATCTCCAGACCCAGCAGGTGTCCTGCCTCGGCCCGGAACCGGAAGCGCCGCGCCGGACGCCCCTGACGCCGAGCGGCGCTCTCGTCGGCCGCCTTCTCCACGACGAGCCCGGCCTCGATGAGGCCCTCGACGACGCCTTCCACGGTGGGCCGGGACAGTCCGGTCACCCGGGTGATCTCGGTGAGCGTCGCGCAGTCCGTGGCGCGCAGCGCGTGCAGCACCACCGCGGAGTTGATCCTCCGCAGCAGCGAGGGGTCCCCGCCGGTCAACCGCCCCAACGTCCTTCCTCCCAGCTCGTGCGCGTGTTGGCCGGATCGTACAAGGCGCGGCGGACCCCGGCGAGTGCCGGGCACGGCCGGAACCGTCCGGGGTGCTCCCGCCCGTGCGCTCAGCCCGGCGCCACGAATCCCGACTCGTACGCCGCGATCACCGCCTGCGTGCGGTCCCGCGCCCCCAGCTTCGTGAGCACGGCGCTGACATGCGACTTCACCGTCTCCGTCCCGACGACCAAACGGGCGGCGATCTCGGCGTTGGACAGTCCGCCCGCCATCAGCCGCAGCACCTCGTTCTCGCGCTCGGTGAGCCGGGCCCGCTCCATCGCGGTCCGGGCCGCGCGGTTGCCCCCGTGCTCGCCGTACTCGGCGGCCAGGCGCCGTACCGAGGCGGGGAACAGCAGGGACTCGCCCTCGGCGACCAGCCGTACGGCGTGCACGATCTCGGCGGGCCGGGCCCGCTTCAGCAGGAACCCGTCGGCTCCGGCGCGCAGCGCGTCGTACACGTACTCGTCGTTCTCGAAGGTCGTCACGACGACGATCTTCGGCGGCGCCTCGACCGTGCGCAGCAGCGCGCGCGTGGCCTCGATGCCGTCCATGAGGGGCATGCGTACGTCCATGGCGACCACGTCCGGCCGCAGCCGCCGCACCAGCGGGATCACCGCCGCGCCGTCGGCCGCCTCGCCGACCACCTCGATGTCGGGCTGCGACTCCAGCACGGCCCGGAGCCCCACGCGGACGAGGGGTTCGTCGTCGACGAGGAGAACGGTGATCGGCATCCGGCCAATGTAGATCAGCTCAACGGCAGTTCAACATGCACCTGCCAGTCGCCCCCGTCCGGTCCCGTGCGCGCGCGGCCGCCGAGCAGGGCGGCACGCTCGTGCATGCCGCGCAGCCCGCTGCCCCGGCCAGCACCGGGCACCTCCGCCGTGAGCGGACTGCGGACCTCGAGCCCCAGCGTGCCGCCGGTGACCTCGATACGGACCAGCACGGGCACGGCCCCGGCGTGCCGCAGCACGTTCGTCAGCGACTCCTGGAGGATGCGGTAGCCCTCGCGGGAGACGGGGCCCGGGAGCGCCTCCAGGGGGCCGGAGACGTCCGCCTCGACCTTCGCCCCCGAGGTGCGGGCCGACTCCAGCAGCCGGTCGGCGTCGACCAGCGTCGGCCCGCCGGCGACGGGCCTCTCCGACTCCCGCAGCACACCGAGCACCCGGTCCAGGTCTTCCAGGGCGGCCCGACCGGTCTCCTCTATGGCGAGCAGGGCCCGGTCGGTGAACGCCGGATCGCCGGCCGCCCGCGCCGCGCCGGCCTGCACCACCGCCACGGTCAGGGCATGGCCGACGGAGTCGTGCAGCTCGCGGGCGATCCGCGTGCGCTCCAGGAGTTGTTCCGTGCGCTCCTCCAAGGCGGCGAGACGCTCGGCGGGGGAGGGGCCGAGCAGCCGGCGCGCCAGCGCGGTGACCAGCAGGCCGAGCCCGACCACCGCGCCGTAGAGCGCGACGAGCGGGAGTGGCGCGAGGAAGGCGTACGCCCGGTGCGGCCGGAGCACACCCAGCACCGGGAGGTCGACGGACGCCCGGCCGGCGGCGAGCCGCACACACTCGTAGGTCGTGGCCGGCAGCCAGACCGTCAGGCAGGAGGCGACCACCCCCAGCGCCGTGCGGGCCTCCAGCCACAGTGTGGTCCGCAGCCGGTCCCGCCAGCCGGCCGACGGCTCCACGGAGATCGCCGTGTCTGGCTCGCCCGGTGTCAGCAGCAGCCGCGCCTGCACACCCTCGCCCCGACGCACACCGGGGACCAGCAGCCCGAGCGGAACCAGCGCCAGCGCGGGCACCCACGGCGTGCTCATGTCGACGAACAGCCACACGCTGATGGCGAGCATCGGCACCCACAGGTGCAGCAGCCGTGTGTAGGTCGTCCCGCGGAACAACGGGTGCAGAATGCCGGGCATTTCGCCATCGTGCCACCCGCCTCCGACACCGGTCCTCCCCCGCCCGGGGGAGCCGGTCCCCACCGGCGGGGGAGGACCGCGGACTGCACCGGCGGCCAGGCTGCTGCCATGACCAGCATCGATGTCCAGGACCTCACCAAGGAGTACGGCCGCCGCCGCGCCGTGGACGCCCTCACCTTCCGGGTTCTGCCCGGCCGTGTCACCGGCTTCCTCGGCCCCAACGGGGCCGGCAAGTCGACCACCATGCGGCTCGTCCTCGGCCTCGACCGCCCCACCTCGGGCACCGCCACGATCGGAGGCCGCGCCTACGCGACCCTCCGCGAACCCCTGCGCCACGTGGGCGCGTTGCTCGACGCTCAGGCCGTCCACGGCTCGCGGACCGGACGCGACCACCTGCGCGCGCAGGCGGCGAGCAACCGGATCCCGGACACCCGGGTCGAGGAGGTGCTGGAGGAGACCGGGCTCACGCCGGTCGCGCGCCGCCGGGTGCGGACGTACTCCCTGGGCATGCGGCAGCGGCTCGGCATCGCGGCCGCCCTGCTCGGAGATCCGGGGGTGGTCATGCTGGACGAGCCCTCCAACGGCCTCGATCCCGAAGGCATCGTGTGGATCCGCGGTCTGCTGCGCCGGCTCGCGGCGGAGGGGCGCACGGTCCTGGTCTCCACCCATCTCATGCAGGAGACCGCGTCCTTCGCCGACCACCTCGTGGTCCTCGGACGGGGCCGCCTGCTGGCCGACACCCCGGCGCGGGAGTTCGTCCACGCACGCGTGCGGCCCGGCGTCCGCGTCCGTACGACCGACGCCGCCGCGCTCACGGCAGTGCTCGCCGCCCACGGCCACCACGCCGTCCGGCACGAGGAGGGGCACTGGACGGTGCCGGACGCGCGCGTGGACGACATCGGACGCCTCGCCTCGTCGGCCGGCGTCCCGCTTCTCGAACTCACCGCGGAGGAGGCCACGCTGGAACAGGCCTACCTCGATCTGACCGCGGCCGAGACCGAGTTCACCGCACCCCACCAGGAGGTCTGACCATGGAGTTCCTTCCCGCGCTGCACGCGGAGTGGATCAAGATCCGGACCCTGCGGTCACTCGTCGGATCGCTCTGCACGGTCCTCGTCGTGACGGCGTCCCTCGCGGCGCTGGCAGCGCTCGACGCCGACGACGAGGCCTTCGACCCGCTGTTCTCGGTGTTCTTCGGCCTCACCTTCGGCCAGCTGGCGGCGATCGTGTTCGGCGCGACCGCCGTCTCCTCCGAACTCCGGCAGGGGTCCCTGCGGTCCGCGCTGACGGCCGTGCCCCGGCGCGGCCACTGGTTCGCCGCCAAAGCGGTCGCGATCGCCGTGCCCTCGCTGGCCGTCGGCCTCCTCGCGGGCGCGGCGAGCCTGGCCGTCGGCCGGGCGGCACTGGGTGCCGACGCGCGCGGACTGAGCTGGTCCGAAGGACTGCGAGGCGCGGTGGGCTGCGGTCTCTACCTGACGCTGATGGCCCTGTTCGCCGCCGGCCTCACAGCCGTGCTGCGCAGCGGCGTCGCCACCCTCGGCATCCTGATCCCCTTCCTGCTCATCGTGTCCTTCGTGGTCGGGGACATCTCGTCCTCGGTCGCCGACTTCCTGCCCGACCGGGCGGGCCAGGTGGTGCTCCACGAGACGTGGGACGGCGCGCTGGGGCCCTGGACGGGCCTCGCGGTGACCGCGCTGTGGGCGTCGGCCGCTCTCCTCGCCGGGGCGTGGAGCGTGCGCCGACGGGACGCCTGACGCCGGCGGGACCCTGACGGGCCGCCAATTGTCAGTGGCGGCGGGTTTACTGGATCACATGGACAGCGCTGAGCTCCTCGCCGAGATCGACTCGCTGTGCGCCCTCGACCTGGCCGCGGGACACGGCGGGTCGCAGCTCGCTCTGGCGGGACCCGGCTTCCGCGTGGCGGAGCTGGCGGTCAGTCACGGCCTGCCGACGGGGGATGCCGGGAGGCGGACGGAGGGCGTGGCGGACTTCCACGCCCTCAGGGACCACCTGTCCCAGCGGCTCAGCGACCGGTGGGGCCGACAGCAGCCGTCCTGGGGGATGGTGACGCTCCGAGTGCGCCTGGACCGGGGCGAGGAGATACCCGAGCCCTGGGCCACCGTGAGTCTCCTGGTGGACGAGCTGGACCTGTGGCGCGTGGAGGGGGCGGACCGCTGGGTGGCCCTGGGGGTGGCCGACGGCGGACCGGCCGACGAGGTCAGGCTGCTCGGCGTGGTGACGGACATAGACCCTCCGTGAACGCCTGCCGCCCCACGCGCATCGCCGTGCCAGGAGCGGGCCCCGGTCAGGCGTCCTGCGCCGCCACCCGCAGCAGCGCGAACTCCTCCGCCATGGTCTGCGCCGTCCAGTGCGCGTTCAGTCCGCTCGGATTGGGCAGCACCCACACCCGCGTGTCCCCGATCGTCCGCTCCTGCGGGCCCACCCGCGCCGTGCGGTCGTCGAACGCGGCCCGGTAGGCGGTGACTCCGACCACGGCCAGCCAACGCGGCCGCAGCCGCGCCACCTTCAGCGCCAGCAGCCGTCCGCCCTCGCGGTACTCCTCGGCGCTCAGCTCGTCCGCGCGGGCCGTCGCCCGGGCGACGACGTTCGTGATTCCGAGCCCGTACGACGTCAACTCCCGCTGCTCCGACGGCTTCAGGAGCCTCGGCGTGAACCCGGACAGATGCAGCACCGGCCAGAAGCGGTTGCCGGGGCGCGCGAAGTGGTGTCCCGTCGCGGCCGTCATCAGACCGGGGTTGATGCCGCAGAACAGCACCCGGAGACCGTCCGCGACCACGTCCGGTACCAGACGGTCGCGGGCGGCCTCCAGTTCGGCCGGGGTGAAGCGGGTCAGAGGATCGCCCCCGGGGTGTAGCCCGCGGCCTCCGGACGCTGCTTCACGAGCTCGTCCACACGGGCGACGACCGTGGCGACCTGGTCGGCGGCGGCACCGGTGAAGGACAGCTTGTCGGCCATCAGCCCGTCCAGCTGCGCCCGGTCGAGCGGGATGCGCTCGTCGGCGGCCAGCTTGTCGAGGAGTTCGTTGCGCTCGGCGCCCCGCTCCCGCATCGCGAGCGCCGAGGCGACGGCGTGCTCCTTGATCGCCTCGTGCGCCACCTCGCGGCCCACACCGGCACGCACCGCGCCCATCAGGACCTTCGTGGTGGCGAGGAAGGGCAGGTAGCGGTCCAGCTCGCGGGCGACGACCGCCGGGAAGGCCCCGAACTCGTCGAGCACCGTCAGGAACGTCTCCAGCAGGCCGTCGAGCGCGAAGAACGCGTCGGGCAGCGCCACCCGGCGGACCACCGAGCAGGACACGTCGCCCTCGTTCCACTGGTCGCCGGCCAGCTCCCCGGTCATCGACGCGTAGCCGCGCAGGACGACCATCAGGCCGTTGACGCGCTCGCAGGAGCGGGTGTTCATCTTGTGCGGCATCGCGGAGGAGCCGACCTGGCCCGGCTTGAAGCCCTCGGTCACCAGCTCGTGCCCGGCCATCAGCCGGATGGTCTTCGCCAGCGAGGACGGCGCGGCCGCCAGCTGCACCAGCGCGGTGACGACCTCGTAGTCCAGCGAGCGCGGGTAGACCTGGCCGACGGAGGTGAACGCCTGCGAGAAGCCGAGGTGACCGGCGATCCGCTGCTCCAGCTCCGCGAGCTTCGCCGCGTCCCCGCCGAGCAGGTCCAGCATGTCCTGCGCCGTGCCCACCGGGCCCTTGATGCCGCGCAGCGGGTAGCGGCCGAGCAGTTCCTCCACGCGGGCGTGGGCGACCAGCAGCTCGTCGGCCGCCGTCGCGAAACGCTTGCCGAGGGTGGTGGCCTGCGCGGCCACGTTGTGCGAGCGGCCGGCCATGACCAGCTCGCCGTACTCGCCGGCCAGCCGGCCCAGTCGCGCGAGCACCGCCACCGTACGGTCGCGGACGAGTTCCAGCGACAGCCGGATCTGCAGCTGCTCGACGTTCTCGGTGAGGTCGCGACTGGTCATGCCCTTGTGCACGTGCTCGTGCCCGGCGAGGTCGTTGAACTCCTCGATCCGCGCCTTCACGTCGTGCCGCGTGACCTTCTCACGCTCGGCGACGGAGGCCAGGTCGACCTGGTCGAGGACGCGCTCGTAGTCGGCGATCGCCGCGTCCGGCACCTCGATCCCGAGGTCCTTCTGGGCCCGCAGCACGGCGAGCCAGAGCTGACGCTCCAGCTTCACCTTGTGCTCGGGGGACCAGAGCGTGGCGAGCTCGGCGGAGGCGTAGCGTCCGGCGAGGACGTTCGGGATGCGGGGCTTGGCGGGCGCAGAAGTCACGTGTACGGATTCTACTGGCGATTCGTGCAGGCCAGCGCCACCGGGTCGTTTGGCGGAACCTACGAGAGGCCGGCGCGGGCGGCGGTAGGGCGGCGGCGGCCGTACGGCACCGTCCGCGACCTCGGCCGGTCGACGGCGGCCGTACCGCACCGTCCCGGCCTCGCCGGTCACTCCGCGGGCTTCTCCCAGGGGAGCAGCTCGGCCCGCTTGGGCGGCAGTCCGTCACCGGAGGAGCGGCCCGTCAGACGGCGGCCGATCCAGGGCAGCAGGTGCTGTCGGGCGAACCGGGCGTCGGCCACCCGGCGGGCGCCCCACCCCGGCGGGAGGGTGGCCTGCGGGGGCGTGCGCCACTCCGGGTCCTCCGGATGGTGGCCGAGGGCCTGCCACACCGCCTCCGCGACCCTGCGGTGCCCCTCGGCCGTCAGGTGCAGCCGGTCCACGTCCCACAGGCGGGGATCGGAGAGGGAGGGAGCGCCGTACAGGTCGACCACCAGCGCGCCGTGCCGCTCGGCGAGGCTGTCGACCATGGTGAACAGCTCCTCCATACGGGGCCGGAACCGTTCCAGGACGGGGCCCTGCCGGCCGGGGCTGCGCATCAGCACGAGCTGCTTGCACGCGGGGGCGAGCTGCTCCACGGCCTCGGTCAGCAGACCGCGCACCCGCCCCATGTCGCACTTGGGACGCAGGGTGTCGTTGAGCCCGCCGACCAGGGTGATCACGTCGGCGCCCATCGCGGCGGCCACGGGAACCTGCTCGTCCACGATCTGCTTGATCAGCTTGCCGCGCACCGCGAGGTTGGCGTACCGGAAGCCGGGTGTGCGGGCGGCCATCCGCTGGGCGAGGACGTCGGCCCAGCCCCGGTAGGTGCCGTCGGGCATCAGGTCCGACATGCCCTCGGTGAAGGAGTCGCCGACCGCGACCAGGCTGGTGTACGGAGGAGCGGGAGGGGGGTTCGTCTGCATGGCGCCAACGATGGTAACCCGCCCGCATACCCGGTGGTCGGTCGGCCCTTTCCCCGCGGTGACCGCCGGGTCGCCGCCCCCGAGGGCGGCGGCCCGAAGGCCGGTCAGGTCCGCTGCCCGAACAGCTCCCGCAGGACGTCCTCCATGGTCACCAGTCCCGCGAGCCGGCCGTCGTCCCCGAGCACGGCCGCGAGGTGTGTGCGGCTGCCGCGCATCGCCGTGAGGACGTCGTCCAGCGGCGTGTTCTCCCGCACCCGGGCGATCGGCCGCATGTCCGGCACCCGGAACGGCAGATCACGCGGCGACGCGTCCAGGGCGTCCTTCACGTGCAGGTAGCCCACGATGCGGCGCCCGTCGTCCACCACCGGGAAGCGGGAGAAGCCCGATTCGGCCGCCAGCCGCTCCAGTTGCTCGGGGGTGACGCCCACGCGCGCGTGGACGACCCCCTCCAGCGGCAGCACCACGTCCCGCACGGGCCGGCGGCCCAGTTCCAGCGCGTCGTTCAGCCGTTCCAGGGCACGGTCGTCGATCAGTCCCGCCTCGCCCGAGTCCCGCACGATCCGGGCCAGCTCGGCGTCCGAGAAGGTGGCGGTGACCTCGTCCTTGGCCTCCACCCGCAACAGTTTCAGCAGGGCGTTCGCGAAGGCGTTGATGGTGAAGATCACCGGGCGCAGCGCCCGTGCCAGCGCCACCAGCGGCGGCCCGAGCAGCAGCGCGCTGCGCACCGGCTCCGCCAGCGAGATGTTCTTGGGCACCATCTCGCCCAGCAGCATGTGCAGATACGTCGCCAGGGACAGCGCGATCACGAACGACACCACGTGGCCCGCACCGGCGGGCACGCCCACCGCGTGGAACACCGGCTCCAGCAGGTGCGCGATGGCGGGTTCCGCGACCACGCCCAGGACCAGGGTGCACAGCGTGATGCCGAGCTGCGCGGCGGCCAGCAGCGCGGAGACGTGCTGCAGACCCCAAAGGACGCTCTTCGCCCTCCGGTCGCCCTCGTCGGCGTACGGCTCGATCTGGCTGCGGCGCACCGAGATCAGCGCGAACTCCGCGCTCACGAAGAAGGCGTTGACGACGAGGGTCGCCAGACCGATCAGCAGCTGTACGGCGGTCATCGTTCCCCCTGCTCGTCGTCGCGCGGCGCGTGCAGTACGACGCGCGCGGCTCTGCGGCCCGACGCGTCCACCACGTCCAGCCGCCAGTCGGCCACGTCCACGCGGTCACCGACCGCCGGTATGCGGCCCAGTTCGGTCGCGATCAGACCGGCCAGCGTCTCGTACGGCCCGTCCGGCACCTTGAGTCCCACGCGCGCGAGCTGGTCGGTGCGGGCGGACCCGTCGGCGGAGTACAGCGTGCGGCCCTCGTCGTCGGTGCCGGCGGGGGCCAGGTCGGGTGTCTCGTGCGGGTCGTGCTCGTCCCGCACCTCGCCCACCACCTCCTCGACGATGTCCTCCAGGGTCGCCACGCCCGCGGTGCCGCCGTACTCGTCGATCACCACGGCCATGGTGCGTCTGCCCGACAGCCGGTCCAGGAGCCGGTCGACGGTGAGTGACTCCGGCACCAGGAGCGGCTCGCGCATCACCTCGGAGACGGGCACGCGGGAGCGCCGCTCGGCGGGCACCGCGAGGCAGTCCTTGATGTGCGCGGTGCCCACCACGGCGTCGAGGCTGCCGCGGTACACCGGGAAGCGGGACAGCCCGGTCGCCCGGGTCGCGTTCGCCACGTCCTCGCAGGTGGCCTGCGCGTCCAGGGCGATGACCTGCACGCGCGGTGTCATCACGTTCTCCGCGGTCAGGTCGGCCAGGTTCAGCGTCCGGACGAACAGCTCCGCGGTGTCCGCCTCCAGGGCGCCCTCCCGGGCGGAGTGCCGGGCCAGCGCCGCCAGTTCCTGCGGCCCGCGCGCGGACGCCAGCTCCTCGGCGGGCTCCAGGCCGAACCGCCGTACGACCCGGTTTGCGGTGTTGTTGAGGTGGGTGATGAAGGGACGGAAGGCGGCGCTGAACCAGCGCTGCGCGTTGCCCACCCGCTTGGCCACGGCCAGCGGCGAGGAGATCGCCCAGTTCTTCGGCACCAGCTCGCCGACGACCATCAGGAACACGGTCGACAGGGCGGTACCCAGCACCAGGGCGAGCGTGCTCGCGGTGGAGTCCGGAATGCCGAGGGACTCCAGCGGGCCCGCGATCAGGGCCGCGATGGACGGCTCGGCGAGCATGCCGACGACCAGGTTGGTGACGGTGATGCCGAGCTGCGCGCCGGACAGCTGGAAGGTCAGGTTGCGTACGGCCTTGAGGGCGCCGGCGGCACCCCGTTCGCCGCGCTCCACCGCGCGTTCCAGCTCGCCGCGCTCGACCGTGGTCAGTGAGAACTCCGCCGCGACGAAGGCGCCGCAGGCCAGCGAGAGCAGGATCGCCAGCAGCAGGAGGAGCACTTCGGTCATCGGGTCACCTCCGTCCCATGATCGGGCAGGGTGCGGAGGATCGCGCGATGTCGCGTACTGGGAGGCTCGCCCATGGGCGGACGCTCACACCTTTCATAGAGGATCGAGTGGCCCCCAATGGTAAAGGATGGGCAAAAGGGTTCGGTCAGTGGTCCGTCGGTTCGCCGCCGAGCGGCTTCACCCAGCGGCGCCAGTGCTCCTCGGGCGTGTACCCCGCGGAGCGCCAGGCATGGTGCGCGGTCTCGTTGCGTCGCAGCACCATCGCGTCCCCGCGCCGCCCGCCGAGCCGTACGAACCGCTCCTCCGCCGCGGTGAGCAGGGCCGAACCGATGCCCTGGCGGCGACGGCCGGGGTGCACGGCCAGCCGGTAGAGGTGACAGCGCCAGCCGTCGAAGCCCGCGATCACCGTGCCGACGGGTTCGCCGTCGAGCTCGGCGAGGATCAGTGCCTCGGGGTCGCGCTCGACCAGCCGTTCCACTCCGGGCCGGTCGTCGCTGATGCTGGTGCCCTCGGCGGCCACCTTCCAGAAGGCGAGCACGGCGTCGAGATCCTCGGGCGTCGCAGCCCGTACGCGCAGGTCTGTCATGAACAGATCCCACCACGGGTGCCGGACGGCGACACGGGTTTCCAGCATGCGGACGCGGCCGCACGACCGGACGCGGCCGGACTCATCCGCGCGACCGGCCCGCGCCCCGGCGCGGGTGACGGCCACGCCGACCGATCGACCGACAGGCGCCCACGCGACGCCCCCGCCCCCTTCGTCCTCACTCGTGCGCGATGGCCGCCAGGACGTTCATCCGGGACGCCCGCAGCGCCGGCAGGAGTGCCGCGACGATGCCGACCACCGCGGAACCGACCACGACCGCGACGATCGTGGTCCAGGGGATCGCGAGCGCCTTCATGCCCTGGAGGGCCAGCACCTGGTGCATGCACACGCCCCACACCAACCCCAGGGCGAGCCCCAGGACCGCGCCGAACACCGCGATGACCACCGACTCCAGCCGGATCATGCGGCGCAGCTGTCGCCGGCCCAGCCCGATGGCCCGCAGCAGGCCGATCTCCCGGGTGCGTTCCACCACGGACAGGGCGAGGGTGTTGACGACTCCGAGGACGGCGATGACGATCGCCAGCCCGAGCAGCGCGTACACCAGGTAGAGCAGCACGGCGATCTGGTCGTGGACCAGCTTCTTGTAGTCGGCCTGGTCACGCACCTGGACCTGCGGATACGGGTCGAGGGTGCGTTCCAGGGCGGCGCGCAGCTTCTCCGGGCTCGTGCCGGCGGCCGCGTTGACGTAGAGCGCGGAGTCCTGGCCGCCGGGGACGTACTTCTCGACGGTGGCGATGCCGAAGACCAGGCCGCCCTGCATGCCGAAGCCGCCGGCGCCGTCCTGGTCGGTGAGGGCTGCCACGGTCAGCTCGGCGCTGCGGCCGGCCGGGAACTCGACGGGCACGACACTGCCGAGGCGTACGCCGTGGTCCTCGGCGAACGAGGAGTCCATGGCGATGTGCCCGTCCGCCAGGGCGGCCGCCGTGTCGCCGCCCGTGTAGGTCACGTGGGCGACGTCGTCGACCCGGGCGTCGTAGCCGGCGGCGGTCGTCTTGACGCGCTTGCCGTCCGGGAGCCGTACGGCGACCGGTGCGAACCGCTGCCGTACGACGAGACCGACGCCGCCGGTCGCCCGCACCTTGTCGGTGACCTCCTGCGAGAACGGCACGAAGTTGGCGTTCTGGACGATGAAGTCGGCGCCCAGCGTCTTGTCGATCTGCTGGTCGAAGGAGCGGGACATCGAGGCGCTGGCCACCGACATCCCGCCGACCAGGGCGAGGCCGACCATGAGGGCGGCGGCGGTGGCGCCGGTACGGCGGGGGTTGCGCAGGGCGTTGCGCTGGCTCATCCGGCCGACCGTGCCGAACAGCGCGGGAAACGCGCCGCCGAGGACCCGGATCACCGGACGCACCAGCAGCGGACCCGCGATCACCGTGGCGATCAGGGTCAGCGCGACGCCGAGCCCCAGCAGGGAGGCCGACGTGGACGTCTTCGAGGCGGTGGCGCAGCCGGCCAGGGCCGCGGCGCCCAGCGCCCCGACGACCGAGCCGACCACCGCGCGCACCCGCAACGGCCGCCCCACCCCGGCGATGTCGGCGTCCGCGAGCGCGGCCATCGGCGAGACGCCCGCTGCCCGCCGGGCCGGGAGGTACGCGGCCACGAACGTGACCCCGACCCCCACGACGTACGCGGCGACCGGCGTGCCCCACCCGACGACCATCTCGGTGGCCTTCAGGTTCATCCCGAACGCGCCCATGAGCTTGATCAGCCCGAAGGCGAGACCGATGCCGGCGGCAAGGCCCAGCGTCGAGCCGACCACCCCGAGCAGCAGGGCCTCGGTGAGCACGGACCGGCGCACCTGCCGCCGGTCGGCGCCCAGCGCCCGCAGGAGCCCGAGTTCGCGGGTGCGCTGCGCGATCAGCATCGAGAAGGTGTTGACGATCAGGAAGACGCCGACGAGGACGGAGATCCCGGCGAAGCCGAGCATGACGTACTTGATCACGTCGAGGAATCCGCCGAGGTCGGCCGCCGACGACTCGGCCTGTTCGGCGGCCGTCTTCACGTCGTAGGCGCGGGTGCCGGTCTCGGCCACGACGCGGCGCTTGAGCGCGTCGTCGCCCACCCCCGGCGCCGCGTCCACGGAGATGCTGGTGGCCCGCCCGGCCGAGCCCAGCAGTTGGTCGGCCGCGGTCGCGGGGTCGAGGTAGACCAGGGCCGCGCCGGGGTTGGTGGTGGTGAAGGTGGCGATGCCGACGATCTGGACCTTGAAGGTGCCCGGCTGTGCCATCACGGTGAGCCCGTCGCCGACGCCGACGTGCTTGCGCTTGGCGGTGTCCGCGTCGAGGAGGGCCTCGGACGCGCCGCGCGGGGCGTGGCCCGAGGTGAGCTTCACGGGGCTGCGGTCGGTGACGTACCAGTCGGTGGCGATCGTCGGGGCGCCGCCGCTGTTCCCGATCGACTCGTTGTCGCCGTCGACGATCGTGATGTTCTCGACGGAGACGTCGGCGTGCGCGGACGCGACCCCGTCGACCTTCGCCACCTGGTCGGCGAGCGCGGCGGGCAGGGTCTGGGTGGCGCCGGTCGGCACCGACGACGACAGGTCGTCCTTCGGCTCCACCGTCACGTCGGCGGAGGTGGAGGCGAAGAGCCGGTCGAACGTGCGGGAGACCGTGTCGGAGAAGATCAGGCTGCCCGCGACGAACGCCACGGACAGGACCACGGCCAGCGCGGAGAGCAGCAGCCGCCCCTTGTGGGCGAGGAAGCTGCGCAGGGTCGCCTTCAGCACGGCTCAGTCCTCGTCGGGGTCGGCGTCGTCGGGCCGGCCGGCGGTGGCGCCGCCGGAACCGGTGAACAGGCGCATGCGTTCCAGCACCGCCTCGGCCGTCGGCCGTTGCATCTCGTCGACGATCCGGCCGTCGGCGAGGAAGAGCACCAGGTCGGAGTGGGCGGCGGCGCCCGGGTCGTGGGTGACCATGACCACCGTCTGCCCCAGCTGGTCGACGGCCTCGCGCAGGAAGCCGAGCACCTCGAGGCCGGCGCGCGAGTCGAGGTTGCCGGTCGGTTCGTCCGCGAAGATCAGCTCGGGGCGGGAGGCGAGCGCGCGGGCGCAGGCCACGCGCTGCTGCTGGCCTCCGGAGAGCTGGGCGGGCCGGTGCCCCAGCCGGTCGCGCAGCCCGAGCGTGTCGATGACCTGGTCCAGCCACTTCTGGTCGGGCTTCTTGCCCGCGATGTCCATGGGCAGGGTGATGTTCTCGGCCGCGTTCAGCGTCGGGATGAGGTTGAACGACTGGAACATGAACCCGATCCGGTCCCGGCGCAGCCGGGTCAGCTCGCGGTCCTTCAGGCCCGTGATCGCGGTGTCGCCCAGCCACACCTGGCCGGCCGAGACGGAGTCGAGGCCCGCGAGACAGTGCATCATCGTGGACTTGCCGGAGCCGGACGGTCCCATGACGGCGGTGAAGCGGCCGCGCGCGATGTCCACGTCCACCGAGTCCAGGGCCAGCACCGTGGTCTCGCCCGAGCCGTACGCCTTGGTCAGGCCGCGGGCGCGGGCCGCGACCCCGTCGGCCGACGCCAGGCCCGGCGCGTGCTCCGTAGCAGGTGTGGACAAGGCTGCCTCCTCGCTCATGGACGTTCCGACCCGGTGGTCCCGGCCGAGGGTAGTGTGACCGGCCGCACACCCGGTATCCCCCCTGGGTGTCGGCGGCTCTCCACCCCAGGTCGGGTCCCTGATACCGGTGTAAGGGGCAACCTCCACCCCTGGGTGGACCACTTGCCCGCGCTAGCAGTTCGGCGCTAGCGTCACGGGTATGGCGAAGACCCAGCTGAACGTGCGCGTGGACGAGGGCACCGCGCGGGCCGCCCGCGAACGCGCGCTGGCCCGCGGGATGAGCGTCAACCGCTACATCGAGGAGCTGGTCAGACAGGACACCGGAGAGGTCGGCCACACCTTCGTGGAGGCCGCCGCCGACTTCATGAAGCAGTACGAGTCCGTCTTCACCGACGAGTTCGGCGCCGACCGGGCTCCGGGCGCCGAGGCCACCCGGGAAGGCCGTCGCTGAGACCTTGGGCAATCTCAGGATCGACCTCGCCTGGCTGCTGATGCTCGCCGAACACAAGACACCCGGAGACCCCCAGGTCACCGACTGGGGCGCGCTGGTCGCGGCCGTCGCACGCCACCGGGCCGAGATATTCGACGTCCCCGTCTACGACAGCCCGCACGCGCGCGCCGCCGCCCTGCTGCAACTCCTCATCCACGTGCCCGCGCTGGAGCGCTCCAACGCGCTGTTCGCGTCCGCCGTCGCCTACGCCTACCTGGTCGCCAGCGGCCTCAAGGTCGTCACCTCGCCCGAGCAGGTCCGCGACCTGGCCCGCCTGGTCAGGAGCGGGGACGCCTCGGTCGACGACATCGCGCGGGAACTGCGGCAGTGGAGCCTGTGAGCTGCGGCGCCCGGTGTGCAGTTCACCGCTCCCCGTGGCCGGGACGCCACGCGCTGCCCAGCACGCAGAAGGACGTGGGCAGCGCCGGGCCCCTGTCCGGCAGCAGGAAGCTCCGGTAGGGGCCCAGTTCGAACCCGGCGTCGCGCAGCGCCGCGACCGGGTCGCGGGCCAGGTGGCAGCCGCCGGCCAGGGGAGGCCACACGGTCCGGTCCAGCGTGCGCTGGGCGGCACGCATGACCGGGCCGCCGCCTTGGCCGTGCTCGAAGAACCGGACGACCCCGCCGGGCCGCAGCACCCGCCGTACCTCGCCGAGGGCGCGCGGCACGTCCCGCACACTGCACAGCACCAGTGAGACGACCGCCGCGTCGAAGGCCTCGCTCTTGACCGGCAGCGCCTCCGCCGCGCCCGGCACGACGTCGACGGGCACCTCCGCGCGCAGCGCGGCCTCCACCGCCGCACGCCGCAGCCGGCGCTCCGGTTCGATCGCCACCACCTCCGCGACCGGGCCCGGATAGTGCGCGAAGTTCAGACCGTTGCCCGCGCCGATCTCGATCACCCGCCCCGACAGCCCGGTCAGCAGCCGCTCGCGCACCCCGGCCATACCGAGCCGCGTCTCCGCGGCGAGGCTGAGCCGGGCGTAGTACCGGGCGAACAGGGGATGGTGCACGGCATCCCGCGCCACCCTGCCGGAACCGCCTGACCTCAGCGCCATGGGGACCTCCTCGCGGGACGGGCCTTACGGCGAGTGTTCCCCGCCGGGCACCCGCGCACCCCCGTCACCGGCTCACCGGCCGGCCCGCCGGCGGTCGCCCGGACCGCCAGAGAGCCCGGCAGCAGGACGGCGGGACATCGGCCCGCAGCACCCTCGGCCCGAGAAGGGCAGGTCAGCCGACCTGTGGCGCGTGGCCGGACTCCGCGCCGGGTCCCGCACTCCCGTGCCCGCCCACCGTCCCACTCGTCCGAGAAGCGCCCACTACGCGCCTTCCCGCGCCCGGAACGCCTCAGCGTCCCAGGTCCCGTCCAGCCGTGGCGCCAGCCAGCACGGGGCGTCGGCGCGGAACGCGGCGGGGGTGAGTGTTCCCGCTCCCGCGGGCAGGGCGCCGAGAAGGGGTGCCCCGGCCACGTCCGGCAGATCCGCGAGGTTGCAGCGGGAGGCCAGGTCCGGTGTGTCGGGCCAGCTGCCGATCACGATCCCGAGCAGGCCCAGCCCGCGCGTCCGGAGTTCGCGTGCCGTCAGTTCCGTGGTGTTGAGCGTGCCCAGGCCCGCGGACGCCACGAGCAGCATGGGTGCCTCCAGCAGTCCGGCCGCGTCCGCGAGCGTGCCGCCCTCCGCGTCGAACCGGACGAGCAGTCCGCCCGCCCCCTCCACCAGCACCAGGTCGTGCGCGGCGGAGAGCTTCGCCGCGGCCTCGGCGACCTCGTGCGGACGCACCGGCTCGCGCCCCGCCCGGCGGGCCGCCGTGGCGGGGGCCAACGGCTCGGGATAGCGGGCCACCTCGGCCGCCGTCACGTCCCCGGCGAGCCGCACGACCTCGGCGGCGTCCCCGGGCTCGTCCGGCCGTACTCCCGTCTGCGCGGCCTTCAGCACGGCCACCGACCGGCCGGCCGCGCGGGCCGCCGCGGCGACGGCGGCGGTCGCGACCGTCTTGCCGACCTCCGTGCCCGTGCCCGTGATCACCAGTACCGGCATGACATCCCTTCCGAGTCGCTCACTGCGCGCCTGCCGCTCACCGGCCGCCCTCAGCCCTCGCGCGCGGCGGCGCACACCGCGCGGGCGATCCGGGCCAGGTCGGCGTCGTCCGTCACGTACGGCGGCATGGTGTAGACGAGGTCGCGGAACGGCCGTAGCCACACGCCCTCGCGTACGGCGGCGCGGGTGGCGGCGGCCATGTCCACCTCGTGGTCCAGCTGGACCACGCCGATCGCGCCGAGGACCCGTACGTCCCGCACGCCCGGCAGGTCCGCGGCCGGCGCCAGTCCGTCCCGCAGCCCTGCCTCGATCCGCTTGACCTCCAGCCGCCAGTCCTGCCCGAGCAGCAGCTCGATCGAGGCGCAGGCCACCGAGGCCGCCAGCGGGTTGGCCATGAAGGTCGGCCCGTGGGCGAGCACCGGGACCTCGCCGCGCGAGATCCCGTCGGCCACCTCCGACGTGCACAGCGTCGCCGCCATCGTCAGGTAGCCGCCGGTCATCGCCTTGCCCACGCACATCACGTCCGGCGTGACCGCCGCGTGGTCCGCGGCGAACAACGCGCCGGTACGGCCGAAACCGGTGGCGATCTCGTCGAACACCAGCAGCACGCCGTGCGCGTCGCACGCCTCGCGCAGGACCCGCAGGTAGGCGGGGGAGTGGAACCGCATCCCGCCGGCCCCCTGCACCACCGGCTCGACGATCACCGCGGCCAGTTCGTCCGCGTGCGCCGCGACCGCCGCACGCAGCCGCTCCGCGTACGACTCGTCGTAGTCGGCGTGCGGCGCGTCCACGAACACCTGGCGCGGGAGCACTCCCGTCCACAGCTCGTGCATCCCGCCCTCGGGGTCGCACACTGACATCGGCTGCCAGGTGTCGCCGTGGTAGCCGCCGCGCCAGGTCAGCAGCCGCTGCTTGGCGGGGCGGCCCAGCGAGCGCCAGTACTGCAGACACATCTTGACGGCGACCTCGACCGACACCGATCCGGAGTCGGCGAGGAAGACGTGCTCCAGGCCGTCGGGCGACATGTCGACAAGGAGCTTCGCCAGCCGTACGGCGGGCTCGTGGGTGAGCCCGCCGAACATCACGTGGCTCATGCGCCCCAGCTGTGCCCGCGCCGCCTCGTTGAGCACCGGGTGGTTGTAGCCGTGGATCGCCGACCACCAGGACGACATGCCGTCGACCAGTTCGCCGGAGCCGTCGGCGAGGGTGAGCCGTACCCCGCTCGCCGACTCCACGACCAGCGGTTCCTGGCGGCCGGGCATGGGCCCGTACGGGTGCCAGACGTGCCGCCGGTCGAGGTCCAGCAGTTCGGGCAGGCTCAGGTCAGGCATTGGGCGCGAGGTCCGTCCCGGCACCCCTGCGGCGGACGGCGACGAGGTCGGTACGCGCCTCGCCGGCCTGCGCGGCCACCGCACCGGCCTCGGCGGCCACACCGGCACCCGCCTCGGCGGCGGCACCGGAACCGCAGACACCGCCGCCCGCTTGCGACCCGCAGGTGGGGCCCTCATGGGACCCGCAGGCGCCGTCGCCGTGGGAGCCGCATCCGGCGCCCTCGTGCGAGCCGCACCCGCTTGAGGCGCCGGCCTCGGACCGGTGCTGCGGCAGGGTCACCTGGTCGGTGCCCTCCACCTCGAACCCGGCGTCCGCGATCATCTCCAGGTCGGCCTTCCCGGCCTGGCCCTCACTGGTGAGGTAGTCGCCGAGGAAGATCGAGTTGGCCAGGTTCAGCGCGAGCGGCTGCATGGTGCGCAGGTGCACCTCGCGGCCGCCCGCGATCCGGACCTCGACGTCCGGGCAGACGAACCGGACCATCGCCAGGATGCGCAGGCAGCGCTGGGGGGTGAGGTTCCACTCCTTGGCCAGCGGGGTGCCCTCGAACGGGATCAGGAAGTTGACCGGCACCGAGTCGGGGTCCAGCTCGCGCAGCGAGAAGACCACGTCGACCAGGTCCTCGTCGCTCTCGCCCATGCCGGCGATCAGGCCCGAGCAGGCCGACAGACCCGCCGCGTGCGCCTTCCGCACGGTGTCCACGCGGTCGGCGTAGGTGTGCGTGGTCGTGATGTCCCCGTACGTCGCCTCGGACGTGTTGAGGTTGTGGTTGTAGGCGTCCGCGCCGGCCTCGCGCAGCCGGTCGGCCTGTCCGTCGGAGAGCAGGCCCAGGCAGGCGCACACCTCGACGCCCTCGTTGCCGTCCTTGATCGCCTTGATGGTGTCCGAGACGCGGTCCACGTCCCGGTCCGTCGGGCCGCGACCGCTGGCCACCAGGCACACCCGCTTGGCGCCGCCCGCGAGGCCGGCAGCGGCGGCCCTGGACGCCTCGTCGGGCTTCAGCCAGGTGTACTTCAGGATGCCCGCCGTCGAGCCGAGCCGCTGCGAGCAGTAGGAGCAGTCCTCGGGACACAGCCCGGACTTCAGGTTGACGAGGTAGTTGAGCTTCACCCGTCGGCCGAACCAGTGGCGGCGCACCTTCCCGGCCGCGGCCACCACATCGAGCAGATCGTCGTCGGAAGTGGCGAGGACGGCAAGAGCCTCCTCGCGGGTCGGCACCTCGCGCCGAAGCCCCTTGTCCACCAGCGTGTTCAGCAGGTCCATGAGAGCCGATCCTGTCCTACGAGACCGCCCGCGGCCAAGGAGGCTTCGGACAAACAGCGCCCCACGGCCGTGTGGGTATTGCCACACGGTGGGCCGCAAAACGTGCCGCTAGGGTCTGTTCACTGCCTACAAATTCCCCGGAGGAGCCATGGCGTTCGGCTGGATCGACGAGCAGGCGCGAGCGCGCCGCGACGCCGGGCTCGTCCGGACCCTGCGCCCCCGCCCCGCCGACTCGCCGCTGCTCGACCTGGCGAGCAACGACTACCTGGGCCTGTCCCGCCACCCCGAGGTCACCGAGGGCGCGGCCCGGGCCGCGCGGACGTGGGGCGCCGGCGCGACCGGCTCCCGGCTCGTCACCGGCACGACCGAACTGCACACCCGGCTGGAACGCGAGCTGGCGGACTTCTGCGGCTTCGAGGCGGCGCTCGTCCTCTCCTCCGGCTACGCGGCCAACATCGCCGCTGTCACCGCGCTCGCCCCGCACGGTTCGCTGGTCGTGTCCGACGCGGGCAACCACGCCTCCCTGATCGACGGCTGCCGGCTGGCCCGGGGCACGACCCAGGTCGTCGGGCACGCCGACCCGGAGGCCGTGGGCAAGGCCCTCCACACGCACGAGGGTCCTTCCGTCGCCGTGTCCGACACGGTCTTCTCGGTCGACGGCGACGCCGCCCCGCTGTCCGCGCTCGCCGCGGTGTGCCGGGAGTACGGGGCCGGACTGGTGGTCGACGACGCCCACGGCCTCGGCGTGATCGGCGACGGCGGCCGGGGCGCGCCGCACGCGGCCGGGCTCGTGGGGGCCGAGGACGTCGTCGTGACGGTCACGCTGTCGAAGTCGCTCGGAAGTCAGGGCGGCGCTGTGCTCGGCCCCGCCCGGGTGATCGACCACCTGGTCAACGTGGCCCGCACGTTCATCTTCGACACTGGCCTCGCGCCCGCGGCGGCGGGCGCCGCCCTGGCCGCCCTGGAACTGCTGCGCCGCGAGCCCGAACGGGCGGCGCGGGCGCGGGCGGTGGCCGGCGAACTGCACGCACGCCTGACGGCCGCCGGTCTGGACGCGGTACGTCCGGACGCGGCGGTCGTCTCCGTGCGGGCGCCGTCCCCGGAGGGGGCCGTGCGCTGGGCGGCCGACTGCCGTGCGGCCGGGCTGGCCGTGGGGTGCTTCCGTCCTCCTTCCGTGCCCGACGGCGTCTCACGGCTCAGGCTCACCGCCCGCGGGGACCTCTCCGGGGCGCAGATCGAAAGCGCTGTACGGGTGATCGGCGAGACGCGACCATGAGTCGGCGTGACACGGCCGCGTGCCGCGCGAGATGAGGGCGGTCAGAAAAGGCGGACACCGGCGGTGAAGTCCGTCCAGCTCTCGGGGGAGAAGAGCAGCGCGGGTCCGGCCGGGTCCTTGGAGTCGCGTACGGCGAGCAGTCCGGCGCCTGGGCCGGTCGTCGGTCGCGCCGTCTCGACGCAGTTGTTCGCTCCCGTGCTGTAGCTGCTGCGCAGCCAGCGCACTGTGTGCAGAGCGGTGCTGGAAGGTACGTTCCGAGGCAGAGCTGACATGGTGCCTCCTTACGCGCCGCCACCTATCCGGGCGATGTAGTCCAACGAGTCCTCGGGTGAAAGCGCGTACATCCGAAGGGCGTTGAAGGCCTCGGTGTAGGCCTCTAGGTCTTCTTTCCGTTCGAGGTAGAGGCTACTCGTCAAGTGGTCGAGAACCACCACATCCAGATCAGAAGTGCGCGAAAACGAGAAGATAACGAAAGGCCCGGTGACTCCGATGTGCGCCCCGGCCGCGAACGGCAGCACCTGCACGTGCACTTGGGGCAGCCGCGCCGACTCGACCAGCCGTTCCAGCTGCCGTGTCATCACCCCCGGGCCGCCCACCTCGCGCCGCAGGACCGCCTCGTCCAGGACGGCGCTCAACTCCAGCGGCGGGTCCGCCCGCAGCACGTCCTGCCTGGCCAGCCGCACCTCCACCAGGGCGTGCAGCCGTTCCTCGTCCAGTCCGTCCACCGCGGCCCGGGTGACCGCCCGGGCGTACTCGGGGGTCTGCAGCAGCCCGGGAATCACCGAGGTCTCCAGGGTGCGCATCGCGCTCGCCTGCGACTCCAGGCTGATGAAGTCCCGGTAGGTCGCCGGCAGTATCCCGCGGTACGCGTGCCACCAGTGGTGACGCCCACCGCTTTCGTCCGAGCCCGCCAACACCACCAGCAACTCGCGCAGTTGGGAATCGGTCACACCGTAGGCGTCCAGAAGTAACCGCACGTCGGCCGGTTTCACCCCGCTGGCGCCGGTTTCGATCCGGCTCACCTTCGACTGGTGCCAGCCCACCAGACGGGCCGCCTCACCACTGGTGAGCGCCGCACCGGTGCGTAACGCACGCAGTTCGGCGCCGAGCTTTCGGCGGCGTACCGCGGGACCGTGCTGCATGCGCAACTCCTTACTCCTTCCGGGCAACCCGCATACGGTCTTCCGTCGGAGAGTTCACCGCATCGAGCGACAGATATATGCACATCTTGGTGGATCGCCATCCGGGACCGGCACGGTGATGGCACTCTGACGAACGAAGCACCAGTCCGGGACCGTACTCGAACCATCCGCTCCGTGTCCGGCTGCGGTCCTGTGGGAAAGGGACGACGTCGCCATGGCAGACCATCTGGAAGCATCCGTCACTCTGCCGAGCGATCCCGCCTCGGTTTCCGCGGCCCGGGCCTACGTGGCGAGCACCCTGACGGAGTGGGGGCTGCCGGCGGACGCGGAGGCCGCCGACACGATCCGGCTCATCGTCTCGGAACTCGCCACCAACGCCGTACAGCACACCTTCGGGCAGTCACCCACCTTCACGGTGGACCTCGCGCTCGACCGAGACGAACGCCTGCGCATCGGTGTCACCGACAGCCATCCACGGTTCCCCAAACGACTGCCCGCCGCCGTCCAGCAGGACAACGGCCGGGGCATGGTGATCATCCGCTGGCTGACCGCGGAGTTCGGCGGCAAGCTGAGAGTGCGGCCCACCCGCGAGGGCGGCAAGACGGTCTACATCGAGCTGCCGTGGACGGTCCCGGTCGCGCCGGTGACGGCGGCGGGGCAGCAGGAGCCGTAGCGCCCATCGCGGTCCCTACAGGCGCCGCATGGACGGCTCGCGGCGCACCACGCTCGCCCGGGGTGCTGCGAGCCGCTCGGGCGCGCTCGGCCCGCGGGGTGCGGGCGGCCTGCGGGGGCCGGCCGGCTTCCGGGACGCGGCCCGCTCCTCGGCGAGGCCCGCCCGCCGCACCATCCGGGGGAGCAGCCCCCACAGCCCGAGGCACACCAGCATCGTCCCCCCGCCGGCGGCCGCGCCGAGGACCCGGTTCGCCGTCACGTCGACCACCAGCAGCACGGAACCGGTGAAGGCGAGCACCAGGACCCCCATGCCGACCGCGGCGAGCCGGGAGGAGACCTGCACGATGCGCGGCTTCGCGCGCTGCTGGAAGAGGGAGCGGTGCAGGGCGGCGGGCGCCGTGAACAGCGCGGCCGCGAGGACCGACAGCAGGAGCGTGGCGACGTACGCGGCCCGCTGGAAGTGTCCAGGGACGGGAAACGCGGGGTGAAGGCCAGCGTCAGCAGGAACGCGAACAGGATCTGCACACCGGTCTGCGTGACGCGCAGCTCCTGGAGCAGCTCGCTGAAGTTGCGGTCGGCGCGCTCCAGCGGCGTCTCGTTGCGTGCGGTGCAGGGACTGTGTCGGGCATGGGCGTACGGGTAACCAGCGCGCGCGAGGGCAACCATGCCGGGCCCGGGTGGGACCCCGGGGAGACGGCGGCGTGTCAGGCGACCGCCGCCTCCCCGGGAGAGTCAGCTGACCCGGCCGTACCAGACGCTCTTCGTCCAGATCTTCTGCAGCCGCACCACGTCACCGGTCTTCGGGGCGTGCCATATCTTGCCCTTGCCGGCGTAGATCCCCACGTGGTAGACGCTTGATCCCGAGTGGAAGAACACCAGGTCTCCGGCCTTGCGGCTGCGGGAGGAGATGTGGTGCGTCTTGTTGTACTGCTGGGCCGCGGTGCGGGGCAGCTTCTTGCCCGCCTTCTTGAACGAGTACAGCGTGAGCCCGGAGCAGTCGAACCTGCCCGGCCCGGTGGCGCCGTACTTGTACGGGGCACCCTTCTTGGAAGCCGCGACGTGCAGTGCCTTCGTCGCCAGGGTGGCGGCCGCGGCGTCGGAGGCGACACCCGGGATCACGACGGAGCCGCCGACCGCGGCGATGGTCAGAGCCGAAGCCGTACCGGCCCGGACCATGAGCGACGGGACACGATTGAGCGCAGTCATGCGCAACCCTTCGTCAGCCGCCTGTGAAGGATGACCTGTCGGATTCGGGCTGGCGAAGTTGCCCGGCCGCGGTTGCGGCTTCACCCCAAGGGCTGCTCGACCCGGTCATGGCGTGACCGTTCCGGCGACCCGTCGTGCTTGGGTCCTCCACTCCTGCCGAACCACTTCTGTCGACCGGTCATCCGGGCGGCGG
This sequence comes from Streptomyces sp. NPDC005574, assembly GCF_040605435.1. Taxonomy (NCBI): domain Bacteria; kingdom Bacillati; phylum Actinomycetota; class Actinomycetes; order Kitasatosporales; family Streptomycetaceae; genus Streptomyces; species Streptomyces sp. NPDC005574. The sequence continues at coordinate 40,065 of NZ_JBEXCW010000015.1, read as the reverse complement.
CAGGACTCGGCGTCCGCCCGGATCGCCCCGCCGCTGCGGCGGGGTCTTGTCGTCAGACACGGATCTTGGCTGACAGATGTCCGAAAATCCCAATGGAATCGGGGGTTTGTGTTGTTACTCACCACTCACCCGTTCGGGTGGACACCCCCTTGTTCGAAAGGGCGTTGAAGGGGTCGCGCACCCCCGGACCAGCGATGGAATGTCCGATTCCGCCCTGAGCCCACGCGCGTTGCGCAACTCAGGTGGGCCCAGAACAGGACGCGCGTCTACTCCAATCGGCGGTACCCCTTTTGGTGCGTTTGGGCGTCGTCCCGGACGGTCGCCGCCGCGCCGGAACACCGGGCGCGGCGACGGTGCGTCAACTGCCGGACTCGGCGGGCAGTGTGACGCGTGCCGTGCGGCGCTCACCGTCCAGCACGCGCAGCGCGCGGGCCAGGGTGGCGGCGTGCAGTTCGGTCTCGCCGCGCCGGTGCATCAGCTCCAGGGCGTCCCTCAGCAGGGCCGCCTTGGCGACCAGGGCCTGGGCGGCGCGCAGCCCGCGGTAGGTGTCCCCGGGGTGCGCGGGGTTGATCCGGCCCAGCAGGTCGACGACGTCGAGATAACGGTCGATCAACTCACCCTCGGCGCGGGTCAGGGCGGGCAGCGGCGGAGGTTCCGGTGGCGGCATCGACGGCTCACCGGTCGCCGGGTTCGGTGGAGGTGGCCCCGTGGCCGGCGACGACCCGGTCCACCAGGCCGTACTCCAGAGCCTGGCGCGCGTCCAGGACCGTCTCCCGCTCGATGTCCCCGCGCACCTGCTCCGGACGGCGGCCCGTGTGCCGTACGGGCAGCTCCCGCGTCCGGGTCCGGGCGCGGGTCAACTCACGTGCTCGCGCGACGACATCGTCGGCCCGCCCCTCCAGCGGTCCCGGCGGCGCGGGCTGCCGGAGCACCACGCGAGCGCCCGGCAGCGCGAGCCGCCTGCCCGGCGTCCCCGCGGCGAGCAGCACCGCGGCGGACGGACCGGCCCGACCCGGGCACACCGTCTCCACGTCGCAGCCGACGAACCGCATCGTGTCGTGGACGGCCGTCATGGCGGTGAACGAGCCGCCCGGGGAGTTGATGTACAGCGAGATGTCCCGGTCCGGGTCCCGGTGGGCCAGGTGGGTGAGCCGGGCCGCGACGTCGTTCGCCGAGGCGTCGTCGAGCCGCGTCCCGAGGAGGACGATCCGCTCCTCCAGCAGCCTCGCGGACCGCTCCCACGCTCCGTTCCCCGGCTCCGCGGGTCCGGGGAACCCGGGTGGGACGTGACGGGCGGACGGTCGGGTCATCGCGAACCCCTCCTCGCGGCCCGGCCCTTGCGGGCGGGGTCGTCTCCGGTGTCTGCGTGGTGTCTCTCCGTGGTGCCTCGGTAAAAAATGTACAGGACGTACGTCACGTTAAGATGGGCCCATGGCCTACGAGATTCCGGTGACGCAAGCCAGGGCTGAGCTCGCCGACCTGATCAACCGCGTGGTCTACGGCGGTGAGCGGGTCGTCGTGACCCGGCACGGCAAGCCCCTCGTCGCCCTCGTCTCGGCCGCCGACCTGGAGCGGCTCGAAGCGCTCGGGGACGCCCCGCGGGAGCAGGTGGCGAGCGCGGTCTCCGGCGTCCGCGAGGTCAGGCCCGCTCCCCACGAGCGGCACCGCTTCGGGATCACGGCGGAGCACCGGGGGCCGGGCGCGCCGTAGCCGGCGGCACAGGGGGGCGGGCGCGCATCCCCCGGGTCCAGCGGCCCCGCACGTCGGCCGTATACGGTCCGGTCCACGTTCGGCCCACCAGCGACCCCGGGGCGGTGCCCGGGCGTTCACGAGCATGGCGGACCCGCGACCCGGCGCCGGACACGCCCCCGTTCGGTTAACGCGCCTGAAACCCGGTCCAACTAGCCTGCCGATCCACCACCAGGCACTTTGCCCTGGCGGCGGCGGCAGCCGGACCCCGCACGGTCCGGAGCGAGGACTGTGAGGTGGGACGTGCAACTGACCCCGCACGAGCAAGAGAGGCTGCTCATCCACGTGGCGGCCGACGTGGCCGAGAAGCGCCGGGCCCGCGGCCTCAGGCTGAACCACCCCGAGGCCGTCGCGCTGATCACGTCGCACATCCTCGAGGGCGCGCGGGACGGCCGTACGGTCGCCGAGCTCATGTCCTCCGGGCGCAAGCTGCTCACCCGGGACGACGTCATGGAGGGCATCCCCGAGATGATCCACGACGTGCAGGTCGAGGCGACCTTCCCGGACGGCACCAAGCTCGTCACCGTCCACGACCCGATCGTCTGACGGGAGCGACCGCCATGATTCCCGGAGAGATCCTGTTCTCGGACGATCCGATCATCTACAACGAGGGCCGTGAGGTCACCCGGCTGACCGTCCTCAACGCCGCCGACCGGCCCGTCCAGGTCGGCTCCCACTACCACTTCGCCGAGGCCAACCCCGGTCTTGACTTCGACCGCGCGGCCGCCCGCGGCAAGCGGCTGAACATCGCCGCGGGGACCGCCGTGCGCTTCGAGCCGGGCATCCCCGCCGACGTCGAACTCGTCCCGCTCGCCGGTGCCCGGATCGTGCCCGGCCTGCGCGGGGAGACCGGAGGTCCCCTCGATGCCTGAGATCTCACGCGCCGCCTACGCCGACCTGTTCGGCCCGACGACCGGTGACCGCATCGGGCTCGCCGACACCGACCTGCTCGTCGAGATCGAGGAGGACCGCTCCGGCGGACCAGGACTCGCCGGTGACGAGGCCGTCTTCGGGGGCGGCAAGGTCATCCGGGAGTCCATGGGCCAGTCGCGCGCCACCCGCGCCGAGGGCACCCCGGACACCGTCGTCACCGGTGTGGTGATCATCGACCACTGGGGGATCGTCAAGGCCGACGTCGGCATCCGCGACGGCCGGATCACCGGCATCGGCAAGGCCGGCAACCCCGACACCATGGACGGCGTCCACCCCGACCTGGTGATCGGCCCCGAGACCGAGATCATCGCCGGCAACGGGCGGATCCTGACGGCCGGCGCCATCGACGCGCACGTCCACTTCATCTGCCCGCAGATCGCCGACGAGGCGCTCGCCTCCGGGATCACCACCCTGATCGGCGGCGGCACCGGACCCGCGGAGGGCTCGAAGGCGACCACCGTGACGCCCGGGCCCTGGCACCTGGCCCGGATGCTGGAGGCGATGGAGCAGTACCCGCTCAACTTCGGACTGCTCGGCAAGGGCAACACCGTCTCCGAGGACGCGATGCTCTCGCAGATCCGCGGCGGCGCCCTCGGCCTCAAGCTGCACGAGGACTGGGGCTCGACCCCGGCGGTCATCGACGCCTCGCTGACCGTCGCCGACCGGACCGGCATCCAGGTCGCCATCCACACGGACACCCTCAACGAGGCCGGGTTCGTCGGCGACACGCTCGCCGCGATCGCCGGGCGCGGCATCCACGCCTACCACACCGAGGGCGCGGGTGGCGGGCACGCGCCGGACATCATGACCGTGGTGTCCGAGCCGCACGTCCTGCCCAGCTCGACCAACCCGACCCGGCCCTTCACCGTCAACACCGCCGAGGAACACCTCGACATGCTGATGGTGTGCCACCACCTCAATCCGGCCGTCCCCGAGGACCTCGCCTTCGCCGAGTCCCGGATCAGGCCGTCGACGATCGGCGCGGAGGACATCCTCCACGACCTGGGCGCGATCTCGATCATCTCCTCCGACGCCCAGGCGATGGGCCGCGTCGGCGAGGTGATCATGCGGACCTGGCAGACGGCCCACGTGATGAAGCGGCGCAGGGGCGCGCTGCCCGGCGACGGACGCGCGGACAACCACCGCGTACGCCGCTATGTCGCCAAGTACACGATCAACCCCGCGCTCGCGCAGGGGGTCGCCGGGCAGGTCGGGTCCGTCGAGACCGGGAAGCTCGCCGACCTGGTGCTGTGGGAGCCCGCGTTCTTCGGGGTCAAGCCGCTCCTCGTGATCAAGGGCGGGCAGATCGCGTACGCGCAGATGGGCGACGCGAACGCCTCGATCCCCACCCCGCAGCCGATCCTGCCGCGTCCGATGTACGGGGCGATCGGGCGGGCGCCGGCGTCCAACTCGGTCAACTTCGTGGCCCCGCTGGCCATCGAGGACGGGCTGCCGGAACGGCTCCAGCTCGGCAAGCGGTTCGTGGCGATCGACTCGACGCGCGGGGTCACCAAGGCCGACATGCGGGAGAACGACGCGCGGCCCGTGGTGCGCGTCGATCCCGACAGCTTCGCCGTGCACATCGACGGAGAGCTCGTCGAGGCGACGCCGGCCGCCGAACTGCCCCTGGCCCAGCGTTACTTCCTCTTCTGATGTCCAGGGCGGCGCTGCTGGTCCTGGCGGACGGCCGGTTCCCCGCCGGAGGACACGCGCACTCCGGCGGAGTGGAGGCGGCCGTGAGGGCGGGGCGGGTGACCGGGGCCGCGAGTCTCGAATCCTTCTGCCGGGGGCGTCTGCACACGGCCGGGCTGGTCGCGGCCTCGCTGGCCGCGGCGGGCGCGCTCGGCGTGGACCCCTCGGCCCTGGACTCGGCCGCCGACGCGCGCACCCCGTCGCCCGCGCTGCGGGTCGCCGGGCGACGACTCGGGCGGCAGCTGATGCGGGCCGCGCGCGCGACCTGGCCGTCGGCCGAACTCGACGCTCTGGCCAGGGAGTTCCCGAAGGGCGCCCATCAGCCGGTGGTGCTCGGGGTCACGGCGCGGGCGGCGGGGCTCGGTGCGTCCGATGCGGCGTACTGCGCGGTGTACGAGTGTGTCAGCGGGCCCGCTGGTGCGGCGGTGCGGTTGCTCAGCCTCGATCCCTTCGACGCGACGGGGGTGCTGGCGCGGCTGGCGCCGGAGCTGGACCGGGTCGCGGACGAGGCGGTGGAGGCGGCGCGGCTGGTGGTCGACGGGGGTGTCGACGCGTTGCCGGCGAGGTCGGCGCCGGTGCTGGAGATCTCGGCCGAGGTGCATGCGGCGTGGCCGGTACGGCTGTTCGCGTCGTAGGGGGTGGTCGCCCCCGCTGCCCGTTTCCGTTCCCCACCCCCGGGGGCTCCGCCCCCGGACCTCCGTTCGGCCTGGACGGCCTCGTCCTCAAACGCCGGACGGGCTGAAATGCCCGGTCCGGTCGCCGGACGGGCTCAACAGACAGATGGAGTCGTTCGTATGCATCTTGACCACTCTCATGGCGGTGTTTCCGCGGTCGGGGCCGACGCCCGGCGGCCCGACGGCTTGCGGCGGGCGTTGCGGATCGGGCTCGGGGGGCCCGTCGGGTCCGGGAAGACGGCCACCGTCGCCGCGCTGTGCCGGGCCCTGCGGGAGGAGTTGTCGCTCGCGGTCGTCACCAACGACATCTACACCCGTGAGGACGCCGAGTTCCTGCTTCGCGAGGCCGTGCTGCCGCCCGAGCGGATCACCGCCGTGGAGACGGGGGCCTGCCCGCACACCGCGATCCGCGACGACATCTCCGCCAACCTCGAAGCGGTCGAGGACCTGGAGGACGAGGCCGGGCCGCTGGACCTGATCCTCGTCGAGTCCGGCGGGGACAACCTGACCGCGACCTTCTCCCGGGGCCTGGTCGACGCGCAGATCTTCGTGATCGACGTGGCCGGCGGCGACGACATCCCGCGCAAGGGCGGCCCCGGCGTCACCACGGCCGACCTGCTCGTCGTCAACAAGACCGACCTCGCGCCGTACGTCGGCTCCGACCTCGGACGGATGGCCGCCGACGCCAAGGCCCAGCGGGCCGAACTCCCCGTGGTCTTCCAGTCGTTGCGGACCGAGGCCGGGGTGAAGGACGTCGCCGACTGGGTGCGGGCGCAGCTCGCCGCGTGGACGGCGTGAACGTGAGCGGGGTGCGGGCCACCGCGCGGATCGTCGCGCGGGACGACGGCAGAGGGGGTACGTCCCTGCCGGTCCTGGAGGGCGAGGGGCCGCTCGCGCTGCGCCGGACCCGGGGAAGCGGCGCCGAGGCGAGGGTCGTGGTGGTCGGCGCGATGAGCGGGCCGCTCGGCGGGGACCACTTCAGGGTCGAGGCCGGCGTGGAGGAGGGCGCCCGGCTGCGGGTCGGCTCGGCCGCCGCCACCATCGCCCTGCCGGGACAGTCCAAGGGGGAGGCCCACTACGACGTGCGGCTCACCGTGGCCGACGGGGGCGAACTCCACTGGCTGCCCGAGCAGTTGATCTCCGTTCGGGGCAGTGACCTGTACGTCACCACGCACGTCGACCTCGCCGCCACCGCGCGGCTCGTGCTGCGCGAGGAGCAGGTGCTGGGCCGGGCGGGCGAGGAGAGCGGGCGGCTGTCCTCCCGGCTGCGCCTGCGGATCGCGGGGCGGACCGTCCTCGACCAGGAACTGGCCTGCGGCCCCGGGGCGCCGGGCGGCTGGGACGGCCCCGCCGTGCTGGCGGGACACCGCGCCGTGGGACAACTTGTCGTCGTGCGGCCCGAGTTCGCGGCCGAGCCGGTGACGGCGCGGATCCTGGGGGAGGGGGCCGCGGTCGTTCCGCTGGCCGGACCCGCCGCACTGGTGACCGCGGTGGCGCCGGACGCCCTGTTGCTGCGCCGGCTCCTGGAGGGGGCGGCGGACTCCTTCTGACCGGTTCGCCGAGCGAACGAACCTATCCGTTTATCGGATTGGCAAAGAAGGTCAACAAACCCTGTTCTCAGGGACCTCACAGCCGGGAGGATCCCCGTACCAATCGCAACTACGTACGGGGAGGTCCCACTTGAGGGGCAGCAGACCTAAGAGCCGGGTGCTGGCGCTCGGTTCGGCCGGAGCGTTCGTCACCGCCACGCTGATAGCCGGCGCCGTCGCGGCGCCCTCCGCCAGCGCGGCCGCGGGCAGCCGGCCGGGGCACGACCGTGAGGCCCGCGGCGCCGTGATCGCCGCGGAACGGGCCGCGAAGGCCGGGATCGACTGGCAGGACTGCCCGGCCGACTGGGGCCTGGAGAAGCCGATCCAGTGCGGCTGGGTCACCGTGCCGCTCGACTACGCCAAGCCGAACGGCAAGCAGATCAAGCTGGCCGTCGACCACATAGCCAACACCGGGACGAAGAAGGAGCGCCAGGGCGCGCTCGTCTACAACCCCGGCGGGCCCGGCGGCTCCGGACTGCGCTTCCCGCGCCGGGTGACCACGAAGAACCCCCTGTGGACCAACACCGCCAAGGCGTACGACTTCGTGGGCTTCGACCCGCGTGGCGTCGGCCACTCCGCGCCCATCTCCTGCATCGACCCGCAGGAGTTCGTCAAGGCGCCCAAGGCGGACCCGGTGCCCGACACCGAGGCCGACAAGACCGCCCAGCGCAAGCTCGCCCGTGAGTACGCGGACGGCTGCTACGAGCGCAGCGGCGCGATGCTGCCGCAGATGACCACGCCGAACACCGCGCGCGACCTGGACGTGATCCGGGCCGGGCTCGGTGAGAAGAAGCTCAACTACCTCGGCGTCTCCTACGGCACCTACCTCGGCGCCGTCTACGGCACGCTGTTCCCGGGCCACATCCGCCGGATGATCGTGGACAGCGTCGTCGACCCGTCGCGCGAGAACATCTGGTACCAGGCCAACCTGGAGCAGGACATCGCCTTCGAGGGCCGCTGGAAGGACTGGGAGGACTGGGTCGCCGCCAACGACGCCACCTTCCACCTCGGCACCACCCGCGCCGCCGTCCAGGCCAAGTGGCTGGACCTGCGCGCCACCGCGAAGAAGAACCCGCTCGGCGGGGTCGTCGGCCCGGCCGAACTGATCTCCTTCTTCCAGAGCGCCCCGTACTACGACTCGTCCTGGGTGCCGGTCGCCACGGTGTTCAGCCAGTACGTCGCCGGCGACACGCAGGCGATGGTCGACGCGGCGGCCCCCGACCTGTCGGACACCGCGGGCAACATCACCGCGGAGAACGGCAACGCCGTCTACACGGCCGTCGAGTGCACCGACGCCAAGTGGCCCACCAGCTGGCGCACCTGGAACCGGGACAACACCCGGCTCGACAAGGACTACCCGTTCATGACCTGGGCCAACGCCTGGATGAACCTCCCCTGCGCCACCTGGCCCGTCAAGCAGCACACCCCGGTCGAGGTGAAGACCGGCAAGGGCCTGCCGCCGGTCCTGATCGTGCAGTCGCAGCGTGACGCCGCGACGCCGTACGCCGGTGCCGTCAGCCTGCACAAGCGCTTCAAGGGCTCCCGTCTGATCACCGAGGCGAACGCCGGTTCCCACGGGGTGACCGGCCTGGTCAACCCGTGCGTCAACGAGCGGGTGGACACCTACCTGCTCACCGGCAAGCTGGACCGCGCCGACGTCACCTGCGCACCGCACGCCACGCCGAAGCCGTAACCGGCCCCCGCGCGCGGACGAGGGGCGGCCGGGCCACCGGCCGCCCCTTCTCGCCTTCCCCTTGTCCGCTCTCCGTCTCCGGGGCCGCTCAGCGCGCGAGCCAGGCGTCCTCCGCCGCGTAGTCGAACAGGTCGCCGTAGGTCCGGAACAGCTTCGGGTATGCCTCCCGCCAGTCCCGTCCGGACAGCCGTTCCCCGATCGAGGCGACGGTGCCGGGCAGTGTCTCGGCGTAGCCGGCCACCGCCCGGTAGCCCAACTCCCGTTCCGCCAGCGTCATGTCGCAGATCACCGGCGCCGGTGCCGACCAGGGCGTGTCGCCCACGGTGGGCGCCGGCGGGGGCCCCTCCACCAGGACGGTCTCCGCCTCGACGCCCATCACCTCGTCGATCGCGGCGGCGATCCCGGCGACCGTCGGCGCGTCCGGGTCCACGGCGTTCAGAGCCCGGGTGCCCGGCTTCGCCGCGGCCAGCCGGATCAACTCGGCGATGTTGTGGACACTTGCCGGATGGAACCGGCTCCGGCCGCCGAACGCGAGCACGCGCCGCCGCCGTCCGTCCACGTTGCGTTTGACGAAGTACAGCTCGCGCGGGGTCAGGCAGTGCGGTCCGTGGATCGCGCCCGCGCGCAGCAGTGTGGTGGGCAACCGGTCGCCCACGAGAAGGAGTTCACGCTCCAGGTCCGCCTTACGGGTGCTGTAGGACGCCTCTCCCGGGGCGATGGTGCGCTGCTCCTCGGTGATCGGCACCGGGTACTGGGGGAAGCCGTCCGGCTCCTCCTGGGTGTCGAAGGTGCGGCCCCTGTCGTCCTCGTAGACCGACACGCTGGAGATCACCACGGCCGAACCGACGCGGCCGGCGAGCGAGGTCAACTGCCGTGCGTCGGCGCGCCCGTAGGCGACCATGTCCACCAGGACGTCGCAGCCGTCGCCGACCACGGCGGCGAGCGCGCCCTCCTCGGAGCGATCGGCCCGCGCGGTCCGCACGTCCTCGGGCCAGTCCTCGTCCCGGCCGCCGCCCCGCGAGACGGCCGTCACCTCCCAGCCGTCGCGGGCCAGTGCGCCCACGGCCACCCGCCCGATCTGTCCCGTCGCCCCGATCACCACTGCTCGTCCCATGCGGGGACGGTACGGCTCCCGACGCCGGTCGTGCCACGGTCTTCTGCCGACGGCAGAGGCGGGAACCGGTGCGCGGTCGGGCCGGGGCCCGCGAGCCCGGCCTGATCCGAGCGAGAGCTCCGCAGGGCTGTCCCGTAATCCCCGGCGGGCGCACGACGCCGGCTACGGCACTCCCCCAGCCTTCGGCCGGGGGTACCCGCACGCCGCGTTGTCGGATCGCCCTGATACGCCCAGTACGAGGACGACCCTCCGCCTTGCGATGCACCGCATCTGACGCCGCGCGCCGACCCACCGCGGACTACGGGACAGCCCTCAGCCGAGCGGCATGCGCGGGAAGCGGCGTTCCCTGGCCGAGCGGGCCGCCGCCTCCTCGGCCTTCACGACCGCCGCGTACTGGTCGACGTACTCCTGCCCGGACAGCGACAGGATCTCGTACATGATCTCGTCGGTGATCGCCCGCAGGACGGCCTTCTCGTTCTCCATGCCGGCGTACCGGGAGAAGTCGAGGGCCCTGCCGAAGCGGATCACGACGGGATGGAGGGTGGGGACGACCTTGCCCGGCGGCTGCGCCTCGAACGTGCCGATCATCGCGCAGGGCACGACCGGGACCCCGGCCCGCAGCGCCATGACCGCGACACCGACCTTGCCCTTGTAGAGGCGTCCGTCGTGCGAGCGCGTCCCCTCGGGATAGATGCCGAGCAACTCGTCCTTGGCCAGCACACCGAGCCCCTCGCGGATCGCCGCCTGGCCCGCCTCCTTGCCGGAGCGGTCGACCGGGATCTGCCCGGCGCTGCGGAAGAACGCCGCCGTCAGCCGGCCCTTGACGCCGGGCCCCGTGAAGTACTCGGCCTTCGCCAGGAACGTGATGCGCCGCTTGAGGACCGCCGGCATCAGGAAGTGGTCGGAGAACGACAGGTGGTTGCCAGCGATGATGGCCGCGCCCTCCGGAGGTACGTTGTCGAGGCCTTCGATGCGTGGCCGGAAGACCAGTCTCAACAGGGGCCCCAACAAGACGTATTTGAGGACGTAGTAGAACAACGGGTCGCTCCTCACTCCGGCGGATCGCCTCAACCGCCGTGTTCCAGCAGGTCAACCGACGTGTCAGGGGTGTCAGTGTAGGTGCACGTCCGGGCACTTGGAACCGGCCCGGACACCTCTTGGCTCAATCCCCCGGCACCGCGTCACAGGCGTACGACGATCAGCGCGGTGTCGTCCGTGGCGCCGCCCGGCGGCAGCAGTTCGAGCAGGACGGTGTCCGCGAGCGTCTCGGGGTCCGCCACTCGGTGACGGGACAGGGAGCGGGCCAGGCGCGCCAGGCCGGTGTCGATGTCCTCGTCCCGCCGCTCGATCAGACCGTCGGTGTACAGCACGAGCGTCGCGCCGCTGGTGAACGTGGTCTCGGCCTGCGGTCTGGGCCCGGGGTCCGGATGGGCGTCGAGCGGCGGGTCGGTGGCCCGGTCGAGGAACTCCACCCGGCCGTCGGCGTGGACCAGCGCGGGCGGCGGATGCCCGGCGCTGCTGTAGGTGACGGTGTGGCGGTCGAAGTCGACGAAGGTCGTGACGGCGGTGGCCGACTCCGCGCCGTCCACGACGTTGGCGTACCGCCCCAGGACGTTGAGCGCCTGCGCGGGCCCCTCGGCGACCCGGGAGGCGGCGCTGAGCGCGCTGCGGAGCTGGCCCATGACCCCGGCCGCCGACAGGCCGTGCCCGACGACGTCGCCGACGGAGACGCCGAGACGGTGGCCGCCGACCAGGTCGACCAGGTCGTACCAGTCCCCGCAGACGTTCAGCGCGCCGACGGCCGGCCGGTAGCGGACGGCTGCCCGGTGATGGCCCAGCTGTCGCGGGGCGGGCAGCATCGCCTCCTGGAGGGCGAGAGCGACCTCACGCTCACGGGCGTGAGCCCGGCGCAACCGGTCGTTGAGTTCCTGGAGCTCGCGGGCGCGGGTGTACAGCTCGGCCTCCAGCACCCGGCCCCGGTTGCCGCCGGGGCCGCCGCGCGCCCGGATCAGCTCGGTGACCTCCTCGACCCGGTGCACGAGCAGCACCACCTTGCCGCCGGGGCCGTGCACGGGGGCGTTGACCGGGCTCCAGTAGCGGGTCTCCCACTCCCCGGGCCGGTCCGGGTCCTCCAGGTCGTACCGCTGCAGGGCCATCGTGTCGCGTTCGCCGGTGTTCAGCACCCGGCGCAGCGAGGCCTCCAGGTTGCGCATGCCGGTCGCCCCGGGGTCGTCGGGGTTGTCGGGGAAGACGTCGAAGAGGTAGCGGCCGACCACGTCGAGGCGCCTGCGCCCGGACACGCGCAGGAACTCCTCGTTGGCGTCCGCGTAGACCAGGTCCGGGGTGAGCAGTGCCACCATGCCGGGCAGGGCCTGGAACGCCGCCGCGTAGTTGATCGCCAAAGTTCTCATGTCCCCGCCTTACCACCGGGATCACCCCAGTTTCCCACGAAGTGCCCGTTCAGGGCGGGGATAGGTCGATCATGTGATAGACGGCAGGGCCGCGCGGTTCCGCCCTCACGCACGGTGATCGCCCGCTGATCGGGCGGGGAGCGCGGAGGCGAGGGGGTCGCCGGGCCGCCCGGCAACCCCCTCGCCCGGTGGGCGGCGGGTGTCAGCCCCTCTGGGCCAGCACCCTTTCCAGGGCGCCGAGCGCCCCCTGGAGTTCCTCGCCGGTGATCGTCAGCGGAGGTGCGAGGCGGATCGTGGAACCGTGGGTGTCCTTGACCAGGACGCCCTCCCGCATCAGCCGTGCGCTGACCTCGCGGCCGGTGCCGATGGCCGGGTCGACGTCGACGCCCGCCCACAGGCCGCGCGCCCGGAAGCCGACGACCCCCTTGCCCACCAGGCCGGTGAGCCCGTCCCGCAGGAGGACGCCCAGTTCGGCCGCCCGGCGCTGGAACTCGCCGGTCCCCAGCAGGTCGACCACCGCCGTGCCCACGGCGGCGGCGAGCGGGTTGCCGCCGAACGTCGAACCGTGCTCGCCCGGCCCGAGGACGCCGAGCACGTCGCGCCGGCCCACCACCGCGGACACCGGCAGGATGCCGCCGCCCAGCGCCTTGCCGAGCAGCAGAAGGTCCGGGACCACCGACTCGTGCTCGACGGCCAGCGTGCTGCCGGTGCGGCCGAGCCCCGACTGGATCTCGTCGGCGACGAACAGGCAGCCCGCGCGGCGGGTCAGCTCGCGGACACCGGCCAGATAGCCCTCGTCCGGGATGACGACACCCGCCTCCCCCTGGATGGGTTCGAGCAGCACCGCCGCCGTCGTCTCGTCGACGGCCGCCTCCAGCGCCGCCAGGTCGTTGTACGGCACGATCCGGAAGCCCGGGGTGAAGGGGCCGAAGCCGGTCCGCGCCGTCTCGTCCGTGGAGAAGCTGACGATCGTCGTCGTACGGCCGTGGAAGTTGTCCGCCGCGACCACGATCGTCGCCCGGTCCGCCGGGACGCCCTTCACGTCGTAGGCCCACTTGCGGGCCACCTTGATGCCGCTCTCCACCGCCTCGGCCCCGGTGTTCATGGGCAGCACCATGTCCTGGCCGGTCAGCGCGGCGAGCCCTTCGGCGAACTCCGCGAGCCGGTCGTTGTGGAAGGCACGTGAGGTGAGCGTCAGCCGGTCGAGCTGCCGGTGTGCGGCCTCGATCAGCGCGGGGTGGCGGTGGCCGAAGTTGAGGGCCGAGTACCCGGCCAGCATGTCGAGGTAGCGGCGGCCCTCGACGTCCTCCACCCAGGTGCCCTCGGCGCGGGCGACGACCACCGGCAGCGGGTGGTAGTTGTGCGCCAGGACCGGCTCCTCGGCGCGGATCAGGTCGGCGGACGAACGCGTGCGGACGGCAGCGGTCATGAGCGGATCTCCTGAGTGCAGCACTTGATGCCGCCGCCGGCTTTCCGGAACTCCGACAGGTCGACGGGGACGGGGACGTAGCCGTGCGAGTCGAGGCGGGCGGCGAGCGCCTCCGCCTGCGGGGCGATGAAGACGTGACGGCCGTCGGACACCGAGTTCAGGCCGAACGTCATCGCGTCCTCACGGGTGGCGAGGACCGCGTCCGGGTACAGCCGCGCGAGCACCGCCCGGCTGCCCGCGGAGAACGCCTCCGGGTAGTACACGATGTTGTTCTCGTCCCCGTCGTCGAGGACGAACAGGGCCGTGTCCAGGTGGTAGAAGTACGGGTCCACCAGCGTCAGGCCGATCACCGGGTGGCCGAAGAACTCCTGCACCTCGCGGTGCGCCTCGCGGGTGGTGCGGAATCCGGTGCCGGCCAGCACGTAGCGGCCCGTCCAGACCAGGTCGCCCTCGCCCTCGCAGACGGCCTCGGGCCGGTGCACGTCGTAGCCCGCGGACCTGAACCAGGTGTCGTAGTGCGTGGACTCGGGACGGCGCTCGGGCGCGTGGAAGAGGGAGCCGAAGACGCGGCCGCCGACGACGACCGCCGAGTTCGCGGCGAAGACCATGTCGGGCAGGCCGGGGACCGGCTCCACCGTCTCGACGGCGTGGCCGTGCGCCCGGTAGGCGCGGATCAGCGTCTGCCACTGGTCCTGGGCCAGGTCGACGTCGACGCGGGTGTCGGGATGCATCCAGGGGTTGATCGCGTACTGCACGGCGAAGTGTCTGGGTTCGCAGACCAGAAAGCGCCGTCGGCGCGGCACACGGCTGTGGGTCACAGAGGGGTTCCTCCGCTTCCTGCGGTGTCGACTGAGGGTTGACACCAAGGTAGGAACTGACGGGGACGCCCGACAAGGAAGAGGAGCTGCGTGTTCGCGCAGGAACGCTGCGTTGTCACCCGCCCTGACGCACGTCCGCTGCGTCTTCGGGCGCCGCGTTGCTGGCGCCGGCCTCCGGGCTCTCCGGGATGAGGTGGGACAGCACCATCACGCTGATCGTCTTACGGACGAACGGCTCCGCCCGGATCCGCTCCAGCACCTCCTCGAAATGCTCCACGTCGCGGGCCCGCACGTGCAGCAGCGCGTCCGCGCCGCCGGTCACCGTCATGGCCGCCGTGATCTCCGGATGGTTGCGGACCACCTCGGCGAGCCGCCGCGGCGGGGCCGCGCCCTCGCAGTACACCTCGACGTACGCCTCGGTCCGCCAGCCCAGCGCCGAGGGCTGCACCGTGGCCGTGAACCCGGTGATCACGTTCGTGTCGCGCAACCGGTCCACGCGCCGTTTGACCGCCGTCGAGGACAGGCCGATCGCCGCGCCGATCTCGGCGAAACTGGTCCGGGCGTTCGCCATCAGCGCCGTGATGATCTTCCGGTCGAGCTCGTCGAACGGGGTGGTCCTGCTGTTCATGCCGGCACTGTATCCAGCGGCGGGCCCCGTCCCCGGCACATGTCCAGACGTGCTGATTGCTCCTACACTCCACGTTCATGCTGCGCGCCCTCGCCGTCGACGACGAACGCCCCTCGCTGGAGGAACTGCTGTACCTCCTCAACGCCGATCCCCGCGTGGGCAGCGCGGAGGGCGCCGGGGACGCCACCGAGGCGCTGCGCCGGATCAACCGGGCGCTGGAGTCGGGTCCGGGCGGCCCGGAGGCGATCGACGTCGTCTTCCTCGACATCCACATGCCCGGCCTCGACGGGCTGGACCTGGCCCGGCTGCTCACCGGGTTCGCCGAGCCGCCGCTCGTCGTGTTCGTCACCGCCCACGAGGACTTCGCCGTCCAGGCGTTCGACCTCAAGGCCGTCGACTACGTCCTGAAACCGGTGCGCAAGGAACGGCTCGCCGAGGCCGTCCGGCGGGCCGCCGAACGCGGCGGCGCCGCCCCGCGCATCCCCGTGCACGAGCCCGACCCCGACCACATCCCCGTCGAACTCGGCGGCGTCACCCGCTTCGTGGCCGTCGACGACATCACCCACGTCGAGGCCCGCGGGGACTACGCCCGCCTGCACACCGGCCGGGGCAGCCACCTCGTCCGCATCCCGCTGTCCGCCCTGGAGGAGCGCTGGCGCTCCCGCGGGTTCGTCCGCATCCACCGCCGCCACCTGGTGGCCCTGCGCCACATAGGGGAACTCCGCCTGGACGCCGGTACGGTGAGCGTCCTGGTGGGCGCGGAGGAACTCCAGGTCAGCCGCCGCCACGCGCGGGAGCTGCGGGACCTGCTGATGAGGAGGCCGTGAGGTGCCCCAGGACCCCACCGACCGCCGGGTCGTCGTCACCGGCCCGCCCCGCCGGGCCGTCCCGCACGCCCGGTTCCGCTCGCGCGGGCGCTACCCCGATGCCTCCGGCTACTACCGCCCGCGCACCGAGATCGACGAGCAGACCACCCTCGGCCACACCTACGTCCGCTCCCTGATGCGCTCCCAACTACGCGCCGCCCTCACGGTGTTCGCGGTTCTCGGCCTGCTAGTGGGCCCGCTGCCGCTGGTCTTCGCGGCGATGCCGGACGCCCGCCGCACCCAGTGGGCCGTCCTCGGCTTCTGCCTCTACGCGCCGCTGGTGCTGCTCGCCCGCTGGTATGTGCGGCGCGCCGAACGCAACGAACGGGACTTCGTACGCCTGGTCGAGGACCGATGAGCCCCCGGACCGCCGAGACCGAGGACCGCCGAGCCACGTGAACCCCACCTACGCCGTCCCCGCCGTCGCCCTGGTCGTCGTCGCGACCGTCCTCGTCGGCGCCTTCGGCCTGCGCATCTCCCGCACCACCTCCGACTTCTACGTCGCCTCCCGCACCGTGGGCCCCCGCCTCAACGCGGCCGCCATCAGCGGCGAGTACCTCTCCGCCGCCTCCTTCCTCGGCATCGCGGGCCTGGTCCTGGTGCAGGGCCCGGACATGCTCTGGTACCCGGTCGGCTACACCGCCGGCTACCTGGTCCTGCTGCTGTTCGTCGCCGCCCCGCTGCGCCGCTCCGGCGCCTACACGCTGCCCGACTTCGCCGAGGCCCGGCTCGCCTCGCAGGCCGTGCGGAGGCTGGCAGGGGCCTTCGTCGTCGGCGTCGGCTGGCTCTATCTGCTGCCCCAACTCCAGGGCGCCGGACTGACGTTGACGGTGCTGACCGGAGCGCCGGACTGGCTCGGCGGGGTGATCGTCGCGGTCGTGGTGGTGGCCACCGTCGCGGCCGGCGGCATGCGCAGCATCACCTTCGTGCAGGCCTTCCAGTACTGGCTCAAGCTCACCGCGCTCCTGGTCCCCGCGCTGTTCCTGGTGCTGGCCTGGCAGGGCGACGGGCGACCCCGCGGCGCGTTCGAGGAACCGGCCACCCTCCGCGAGCAGCGCGTGGTCCGCGTCGACGACAGCCTCGACCTGAAGCTCCACCGCCCTCTGACGGTCACCGTCAGCGGCCGGGTCGACGGGCGGCCGTACCGGGCGGAGCGGCTCAGGCTCCCGGCCGGCACCCACCGCATCGAGCGGGGCACCCGGCTGACCCTCGACGCGGGAGCAGCCGTCCCGGCCGCCGACCGCGCCGTCACCGGCGGCATGTCGACCTCCCTGGCCGCGGGGCGGGAGGAACGCCCGCTGTACGCCACGTACGGACTGATCCTCGCCACCTTCCTCGGCACCATGGGCCTGCCGCACGTCGTCGTCCGCTTCTACACCAGCCCGCACGGTGTTGCCGCCCGCCGCACCACGGTGGCCGTCCTCGGCCTGATCGGCGCCTTCTACCTGCTGCCGCCCGTCTACGGCGCGCTCGGCCGGCTCTACGCCCCCGAACTCGCCCTCACCGGCGACGCGGACGCCGCCGTACTGCTGCTGCCCGGCCGGATGATCGGCGGCCTCGGCGGCGACCTGCTCGGCGCCCTGGTGGCGGGCGGCGCCTTCGCCGCGTTCCTGTCGACGGCCTCCGGGCTGACCATGGCCGTGGCGGGCGTGCTCACCCAGGACGTCCTGCCGACGCGGGGTGTGCGGCACTTCCGGCTCGGCACGGCCCTCGCCATGGCCGTACCGCTCGCCGCGAGCGCACTGGTCGGCGGGCTGCCCGTGGCCGACGCCGTCGGGCTGGCCTTCGCCGTCTCCGCCTCCTCCTTCTGCCCGCTGCTCGTCCTCGGCATCTGGTGGCGCCGGCTGACCCCGCCCGGCGCGGCCGCCGGCATGCTGGTGGGCGGCGGCTCCGCGTTCGTCGCCGTGACCGCCACCATGGCGGGCTTCCCCGGCACCAGCCCGCTGCACGCCCTGCTGGCCTGGCCGGCGCTCTGGTCGGTGCCCCTCGGCTTCCTCACCATGATCCTGGTGTCGCTGGCCACCTCGAACCGGGTGCCGGCGGGCACGGCGGCGATCCTGGCCCGGTTCCATCTGCCCGAGGAACTGTGGGCGGAGGCCAAGACGTGAGCGGGTTCCTCGCCGGCCTGTGCGTGGCGGTGCTCCCGCTGCTGGCCGCCGGCTTCTGGCTGGGCCGGCGCACCGCGCGCCCCGAGAGCCTCGGCGGTCTCGGCACCCCGGTGGAACACGCCACCTTCGAGACCCTGCACACCGCCTCCCTCGCCGCGCCCCCGCTGCGCGCGGGCCTCACCGAGGAGACGGCCGGCCGCTCCGCGCGCCGGCTGCGCTCCCTGCTCGGCACGGACGCACTGTGCCTGACCGACCAGCAGGACGTGCTGGTCTGGGACGGCGTCGGCGACCACCACCGCACCGAGATCATGGAACGCCTCGCCGGACCGCTGGAGACCGGCCGGGGTGAGGCCGTACGGCTCACCTGCGACACCCCCGACTGCCCGGTCCGCTGGGCCGTGGTCGCCCCGCTCACCGTCGACGACCGCGTCCACGGAGCCCTCGTCGCCTGCGCGCCCCGCGAGTCCGCCGTCCTGGTGCGGGCCGCCGGGGAGGTCGCCCGCTGGGTCTCCGTCCAGCTGGAGCTGGCCGACCTCGACCGGTCCCGCACCCGGCTCATCGAGGCCGAGATCAAGGCCCTGCGCGCGCAGATATCCCCGCACTTCATCTTCAACTCGCTCGCGGTGATCGCCTCCTTCGTGCGCACCGACCCCGAGCGCGCCCGTGAACTGCTCCTGGAGTTCGCCGACTTCACCCGCTACTCGTTCCGCAGGCACGGCGAGTTCACCACGCTCGCCGACGAACTGCACGCCATCGACCAGTACCTCGCGCTGGTCCGCGCCCGCTTCGGCGACCGGCTCTCCGTCACCCTGCAGATCGCCCCCGAGGTGCTGCCGGTGACCCTGCCCTTCCTGTGCCTGCAGCCCCTCGTCGAGAACGCCGTCAAGCACGGCCTGGAGGGCAGGACCGAGCAGAGCCGCATCAGCATCACCGCGCGGGACAGCGGCGCGGAGGCCCTGGTGGTGATCGAGGACGACGGCGCGGGCATGGACCCCGAGGCGCTGCGCCGCATCCTGGCGGGCGAGGTCAGCCCGTCGGGCGGCATCGGGCTGTCCAACGTCGACGACCGGCTCCGGCAGGTCTACGGCGACGACCACGGCCTCGTCATCGAGACGGCTGTGGGGGCGGGCATGAAGATCACCGCCCGGCTGCCGAAGTACCAGCCGGGGGTGCACTCGGCGCCGCGGCTCACCGGCGGATGAGCCGCGGACCGCCCGCCGTCGCACGGGCCGGACACCCCACCGGTCGGGCACCCCGCCGGTGAGGTGTCCCACCGGTCAGGTACTGCGTGTGGCGACCATCCCGAGGGTGAGCAGACCCAGCACGACCCAGCCGAACCACAGCCAGCCGTTGCTGCCGAGCGCCACCGTGTAGGCCGTCACCACGACGAGTCCGCCGACGGTGAGCACCCCCATCGCCTTCGTGGAACCGTTCGTGGAACCGGGCATCGCGGCACCCTCCTCATGGCTCGTTCCCTCCATGGTGCCCCGGTTCCGCCCGCGGGCGGCGCGGACGGCCGAAATCCGTCCCGGACAGGCGGGTGCGGGGCGAGCCGGAGTGGTGTCCCGGCGTACGGCAGCGGTACCGCCGAACGGGTGATTCGAGACCCGGGGGAACAGGGGGGAAGGGGCGCCGGTCAGTTGCCGCGGGCGTTCAGGGAGGCCAGATAGGCGTTGTACGCCTCCAGCTCCTTGTCACCGTCGCGGTCCGCGGCCCGGTCCTGGCGCTTGGCCTGCCGCTGCTCCGAGCCGTACCACTGGAACAGCAGCGCGATCAGCACCAGCACGGAGGGGATCTCGCTGAACGCCCAGGCGATGCCGCCCGCCGCGTTCTGGTCGGCCAGCGCGTCGATGCCGAGCGAGGCCGGCGGGTTCTTGTACGTCGCGACCAGCGGCTCCGACGCCATCATCAGGGCGATGCCGAAGAACGCGTGGAACGGCATGCCCGCGAACAGCTCCAGCATCCGCATCAGGTAGCCGGGCCTGTTCGGGCCGGGATCCACGCCCATGATCGGCCAGAAGAAGACGACGCCGACCGCGAGGAAGTGCACCATCATCGCGATGTGCCCGGTCTTCGAGCCCATGAGGAAGTCGAAGATGGGCGTGAAGTAGAGGGCGTAGAGACTCGCGATGAACAGCGGGATGGTGAACGCGGGATGCGTGATGATCCGCATGTAGCGGCTGTGCAGGAACATCAGCAGCAGCTCGCGCGGTCCCTTGCGGCGGCCCCGCCCGGCCGGCGGCAGCGCGCGCAGCGCCAGGGTGACCGGCGCCCCGAGCAGGATCAGGATCGGCGACAGCATGCTGATGATCATGTGCTGCACCATGTGCACGCTGAACATGACCATGCCGTAGTCGTTCAGCCGGGTGCACATCACGAGCGCGACGGTCAGCACCCCGACGACGAAGGCGATCGTACGGCCCGCCGACCACGCGTCCCCGCGCCGCCGCAGCCGCACCACGCCCCAGCCGTAGAGGCCCAGGCCCAGCAGGCAGGCGACGAGGAAGAACGGGTCCGCGGACCACGTGAGCCCGCGTCCCAGCGTGAACGGCGGCAGATCCATCGTCATGCCGTGCCCGCTGTGATCCATCCCGCGGCTCCTGGTTCGTGCGCAATGTGCTGTCTGTCCGGACCCAGACTAGGACCGGCCCCGACCGCACTCACGACCGGGGTCGGCCGCGCCCCGCAGGGGCCACGGCGCACGCGCGGGCAGCTACCGGATCGGCGGGCGAGCGCTCACAGGACGCACTCCGCCTCCTCGTACCGCTCGTCGGGGACCGTCTTCAGCGTCTCCACGGCCTCCGCCAGCGGCACCATCCGGATGTCCGTCCCGCGCAGCGCGGTCATCTTGCCGAACTCACCGCGGTGCACCGCCTCCACCGCGTGCCACCCGAACCGCGTCGCCAGCACCCGGTCGTACGCCGTGGGCGTCCCGCCCCGCTGGACGTGCCCGAGGATGACCGGCCGGGCCTCCTTGCCGAGCCGGTGCTCCAGCTCCAGGGAGAGCTGGCGGGCGATCCCGGCGAAGCGCTCGTGGCCGTAGACGTCCTTGGCGCCCTCGTCGAAGGCCATGCTGCCGGCCACCGGCTTGGCACCCTCGGCGGCGACGACGATCGCGAACCGCTTGCCGGCCTCGAACCGGGCGCCGACCCGCGCCGCCAGCTCCTCGATGTCGAAGGGCCGCTCCGGTACGACGATGGCGTGGGCGCCGGCCGCCATGCCGGAGTGCAGCGCGATCCAGCCGGTGTGGCGGCCCATGACCTCCACGACCAGGACCCGCTGGTGCGACTCGGCGGTGGTCTTCAGCCGGTCCAGGGCGTCCGTGGCGACGCCCACGGCCGTGTCGAAGCCGAAGGTGACGTCGGTGACCGCGATGTCGTTGTCGATGGTCTTCGGCACGCCGACGATGGGCAGGCCGCTGTCCGCCATCAGCCGGGCCGCCTTGAGCGTGCCCTCACCGCCGATGGGGATGACCGCGTCGAGGCCGAGCTCCTCGACATGGCCCCGGGCCCGCTCCACGCCGTCCCGCAGCTGCGAGGGCTGGACCCGGGAGGAACCGAGGATGGTGCCGCCGCGGGCGAGGATGCCGCCCACCGCGTCGAGGTCGAGCTTGAGGTAGTCGCACTCCAGGAGGCCCTTCCAGCCGTCCCGGAAGCCGATGACCTCATCGCCGTGGTCGACGACGGCACGGTGCACGACGGACCGGATGACGGCGTTCAGGCCGGGGCAGTCGCCGCCGGACGTGAGGACACCAATGCGCATAGCCCGAAACAACCTTCTCAACGTGGGCCGGGGACCGGACCACGCTGTCCGGCCGGATTCCCGCCACCCTAGCGGCTGAGGGGTGCCTCGCCGAAGCGTCCGTCCGCCTGCTGGACGCCCCCGCTCACCTGTGCGGACCCGCCGTCAGACGGGCTGGTGGCGCCGACGGGGCGAACGGGTGAACAACGCTCCGCGCGCGTCTCAGGCGGGCTGCTCCGCCGCCGCGATGCGCTCGCTGCGCAACGAGTCGTACCAGCGGTCGTCGGTCGGCGGCAGCGCGTTGACGTCCAGGGCCAGCTTCAGCAGCAGGTCCGCGAGCTGCGGGTTGCGCGCGAACACCGGACCGTGCATGTACGTGCCGAAGACCGTGTCGTTGTACGCGCCCTCCGTGCCGTCGGACGTGCCGTTGCCGTTGCCGAAGCGCACCTTGGCCAGCGGGCGGGCGGTGGGGCCGAGGTGCGTGACGCCCTGGTGGTTCTCGAAGCCGGTCAGCGGGGGCAGACCCAGCCGCGGGTCGATGTCGGCGAGCACGTCACCGACGCACCGCTGGCCCTCGCCGCGCACCGACACCACGTCGAGCAGACCGAGGCCGGGCTCGCGCTGGCCGAGGTCGTTGATGAACTCGTGGCCGAGGATCTGGTAGCCGGCGCACACCGAGAAGACGATCGCGCCGTTCGCCGCGGCCCGCTGGAGTCCGCCGTCGCGGCGCAGCCGCTCGGCCGCGAGCCGCTGCGGCCGGTCCTCACCGCCGCCGATCAGGTAGATGTCGGCGGAGGTGGGGATCGGCTGGTCGCTGCGCACGTCGAGGCGGGCCACGTCGAGGCCGCGCTGCCGGGCCCGGCGCTCGACGACCAGGACGTTGCCCTGGTCGCCGTAGGTGCTCAGCAGGTCGGGGTAGACCCAGACGACCCGCAGGCTGTTGTCGCTCATGAAGTCATCGTCCTTCTTGTCACTCAGTTGCCGACGCGGCGGCGCAGGTCCTGGAACGCGGTGTAGTTGGCGATGACCTCGATCCGGCCCGGCGGAGCCGCCTGGACCGCCTGTTCGAGGTTCTCGCACACCTGGAAGTGCTGGTTCGCCACCTCGAGGCGCACCGCGAGGTCCAGCTTCCGGTCGCCCAGGACGAGGATCGGGTGGCCGGTCAGGCGCGTGTAGTCGACGTCCCACAGCCACGAGGTGTCGGTGCCGTCGGCGCCGCGCGCGTTCACCGAGAGGATCACCGGGGTCGGCGGCGGGTCGATCAGGCTGAACGTCTCCAGCCAGCCGGCCGGGTTCTTGGCGAGCAGCAGCCGCAGGTCGCGCTGCATGAACTGGACCACGTCGTAGCGGCCGGCCACCGCCTGCACCTGGTACATGCGCTCCAGGGCCACCTGGGGCGGCACGCCGAAGACGGCGGCGACGGCGGCCGAGGAGGCGGCGTTCGCCTTGTTGGCGCGGCCAGGAAGCTGGAGGTGGATCGGCCAGGCGGAGCCGTGCGGGTCCAGGACGTGGTCTCCGGACAGCGCCCAGCTCGGCGTCGGGCGGCGGAAACCGCACTCGCCGCAGAACCAGTCGTCACCGGGACGCTGCATCACACCGCCGCAGGAAGGGCACGACCAGGCGTCGTCCTTCCACATCTGCCCGGCAGCGACCCAGATCACGTTGGGGGAGGAGGAGGCGGCCCACACGACGAGCGGGTCGTCGGCGTTGGCGACGATGACGGCCTTGCAGCCGGCCAGCCCCTCACGCCAGTGCTCGGCGAGCATGCGGGTCTCGGCGGCGCGGTCCAGCTGGTCGCGCGAGAGGTTCAGCAGCGCGATGCACTTCGGGTCGGTGTCCCGGGCGACGCCCGCCAGGTACTTCTCGTCGACCTCGATGACGCCGTACCGCGCCTCCGAGCTGCCCGCCAGCGCCGAGGTGATGCCGGCCGGCATGTTGGCGCCGAGCGCGTTGGACACGACCGGTCCGGCGGCGCGCAGCGCCTCGGCGATCAGCCGGGTGGTGGTGGTCTTGCCGTTGGTCGCCGACACGAGCACGACGTCCAGGTTCTGGGCGAGCCGCGCGAGGAGGTCGGGGTCGAGCTTGAGCGCCACCCGGCCGCCGATCACCGAACCGCTGCCGCGCCCGGCGGCGCGTGAAGCCGCCGCGACCGCTTTGCCCGCGGTCACGGCCAGCTTGGCCCGCGGCGTGAGCGGGTCCGAGTTGCCTGACATCAGTTCTCGATCCTCCTTGCGTACGCGCCGCGCCTCTGCCTGACGGCAACGTGGTGGTGGTCAGCCTATCGAGATCCATTCGCTCTCCCGAATCCCGGCACCGTCCTAACCGGCGCGGCGGGCCAGGTGAGCGGGGGACCGTACCCTTGCCGTCATGCGAAACGGCCCTATTCCGGGCGCCCGCGGGCGTGTCCGGCCCCTCGTCCTGCTCGGTGACGCGACGTTGCGTGAGCCCTGCCGAGAGGTTACGGAGTTCGGTCCCGAACCGGCCCGTCTCGTCGAGGACTTGTTCGCGACCATGTACGCCGCGCAGGGAGTCGGTCTGGCCGCGAACCAGATCGGCGAGCCCTGGCGGGTGTTCGTGTTCGACTGCCCCGACGACGAGGACGTGCGCCATCTGGGGCATGTGGTGAACCCGCGCCTGGTGGTGGCCGACGGGCTGGTGCTGCGCGGGCCGGAGGGCTGTCTGTCCCTCCCCGGCCTGGAGGCGGGGACCGAGCGCTACGACCACGCGGTGGTCGAGGGGTTCACGGTGACCGGGGAGCCGGTCACCGTGCACGGCACGGGGTTCTTCGCGCGCTGCCTCCAGCACGAGTGCGACCACCTGGAGGGCCGCCTGTACGCGGACCGTCTGTCGGGCCGCCGCCACCGGCGCCTCATGCGGCAGGTGCGGCGGGCCTCCTGGCACGGCTGAGCCGACCGTCACGCGAGGCGCGGGGCCGGTCGCGGTCAGCCCACGGGTGGGACCGGCCGGTCCGGCCGCGCGGTGACCGTCAGAAGCCGGGCCCGCCGACCTTGTCGCCCGCCGCGGCCAGCCGCCCCCACAGCAGGTCGGCCAGGCTGCGCACCAACTCCGCGCGGGTGCAGGGGCGTTCACCGAGCCACCAGTCACCGGCGGCGTGCATCATGCCGACGATGCCGTGTCCCCAGACCCGGGCGAGCTGCTGGGTGCCGGGGCCGAGGTCGAGCCGCTCCTCGATGACCTGGGCCAGTTCCTCGCCCATCCGCCGCAGCAGGGGCGCGGAGTGCTTGCCGACGTCGAAGCCCTGCTCGCCGGGGTTGCCGTCCGCCGGATGCATCAGGAAGCGGTACACCTGGGGGCGCAGTTCGATCGCCGCGAGGTAGGTGTCGAGGGTGGCCTCCACGCGTTCCCGCCGCTCGGCCGGAGCGTCGAGGGCGGCCCGCAGCGAGGCGAGCAGCGCGTCGGTGTGCCGGGTGGCGAGAGCCGCGTACAGTCCGCTCTTGTCACCGAAGTGCCGGTACAGGATGGGCTTGGTGATGCCGGCCTCGGCGGCGATGGCGTTCATGGAGGCCTGCGGGCCGTCGCGCAGCACCACCCGGTCGGCGGCCTCCAGCAGTTCGCGCCGTCGGCGGTCGGCGGACCTCTGCTGCTCGGTCCGCTGCGTGGTGTCCATGTGCTCTCCCCACCCGTGCTGATTCGGTGACGCCTGCGCAAACTAACACTCAACACCCTCCTGACATCGAACGGGCTACCGAGGGGACATCTGGAGTTGACATTTCCTACTGGCCGGTAACAGACTACTGTTACCGCAAGTAACACGCACGTGCGCCACCGCTGGAGGGGACATGGCCGAGTTCACCATGGAGCTCAACGACGAACAGAAGGAGGTGCGGGACTGGCTGCACGGCTTCGCCGCCGACGTCATCCGCCCCGCCGCCGCCGAATGGGACGAGCGTGAGGAGACTCCCTGGCCGGTCATCCAGGAGGCCGCGAAGGTCGGCATCTACTCGCTCGACTTCTACGCGCAGCAGTACTTCGACCCCACCGGCCTCGGCATCCCGATGGCCATGGAGGAGCTGTTCTGGGGCGACGCGGGCATCGCCCTGTCGATCGTCGGCACCGGCCTCGCGGCCGTCGGCGTCCTCGCCAACGGTACCGAGGAGCAGGTCGGCACCTGGATCCCGCAGATGTACGGCGACGCCAACGACGTGAAGGTCGCCGCCTTCTGCTCCTCCGAGCCCGACGCCGGCTCCGACGTCGCCTCGATGCGCACGCGTGCCGTGTACGACGAGGCCAAGGACGAGTGGGTGATCAACGGCACGAAGACCTGGGCGACCAACGGCGGCATCGCCAACGTCCACGTCGTCGTCGCGGTGGTCGACGCGGAGCTGGGGTCGAAGGGCCACGCCTCCTTCATCGTGCCGCCCAACACCCCGGGCCTGTCCCAGGGGCAGAAGTTCAAGAAGCACGGTATCCGTGCCTCGC
This sequence comes from Streptomyces sp. NPDC005574, assembly GCF_040605435.1. NCBI lineage: Bacteria > Bacillati > Actinomycetota > Actinomycetes > Kitasatosporales > Streptomycetaceae > Streptomyces > Streptomyces sp. NPDC005574. The sequence goes on along the minus strand of NZ_JBEXCW010000015.1, from coordinate 14,180 downwards.
ACACCGCCGAGGTCGTCCTGGAGAACGTGCGCGTTCCCGGTTCCTGCCTGCTCGGCGGCAAGGAGAAGCTCGACGAGCGCCTCGCCCGGGCCCGCGAGCGGGCGAGGACGGGCGGCGAGCGCGTGAAGAACGCGGCGATGGCCACCTTCGAGGCCTCGCGCCCGGCGGTCGGCGCGATGGCGGTGGGCACCGCCCGGGCCGCCTACGAGGTCGCCCTCGACTACGCCCGGACGCGCGAGCAGTTCGGCCGCCCGATCATCGACAACCAGGGCGTGGCGTTCCAGCTGGCGGACATGGCCACGTCCGTCGACGCGGCCCGGCTGCTCGTCTGGCGCGCGTCGTGGATGGCGATCAACGGCAGGCCGTTCAAGGCGGCCGAGGGGTCGATGTCCAAGCTGTTCGCGAGTGAGACCGCGAAGAAGGTCACCGGCCAGGCGATCCAGATCCTCGGCGGCAACGGCTACACCAGGGAGTACCCGGTGGAGCGGATGCACCGGGACGCCGCCATTTACACCATCTTCGAGGGCACCAGCGAGATCCAGCGCCTGGTGATCGCCCGCACCGTCTCGGGCATGCCCCTTCGCTGACGCGCCCCGGGTGCACCACCCTCAGGGCGGGCCGGCCGGGCTCGCCCTGAGGGCTGCCCCTTAGTCCCCTGGGGGGTACCCCGGCCGGGGGCTGGGGGAGTGCCGTAGCCGTCGTCGCGCGCCCGCCGGGGCTACGGGACAGCCCTCAGGGTGTGGTCCCGCTGCTGTGGGCGATGCACGCCACGTCGATCCGGTCGGCCAGCTTCGCGAGTTCGATCGTCAGGGTGGCGACCGTGTCCTCGTCGAGCCCCTCCTGCCCGGCCTCCACGAGATGCAGCCACCGGCCGCCCACCGTGCGGAGCAATTTGCTCACGTCGGCCGCGGAGACCTGCAAGGTACCGCGGTCGTCGACGATCAGAGGCAGTGTCACTTCGCGGTTCACAAAGGGGATCGTAGCCGCGGAAGGCTCACGCTCCGTGCCATACGGTGGTGATGTTGCAGAACTCGCGGATTCCGTGCCCGGACAGCTCACGGCCGTACCCGGACCGCTTCACCCCGCCGAACGGCAGGGCCGGATGCGAGGCCGTCATGCCGTTCACGAACACCCCGCCCGCCTCCAGATCCCGTACGAAGCGCTCGACCTCGGCGTCGTCGCGCGTCCAGACGTTGGAACTCAGGCCGAACGGCGAGTCGTTGGCGATCAGCACGGCCTCGTCCAGGTCGCCCGCGCGGTACAGCGTGGCCACCGGGCCGAACGCCTCCTCGCGGTGGACGCGCATCTCGCGGGTGATGCCGGCGAGGACGGTCGGCGGGTAGAACCAGCCGGGCCCCTCGGGCCGCTCACCGCCGCACAGCACGGCCGCGCCGCTGCGCCTGGCGTCGTCGACCAGTTCCTCCAGGTCGGCCCGGCCCTGTTCGCTGGCCAGCGGACCGACGTCCGTCTCCTCGTCCAGCGGGTCGCCGACCCTCAGCGCCGCCATGCCCCGCGTGAAGCGCTCGGCGAAGGCGTCGTAGACGTCCGTGTGGACGATGAAGCGCTTGGCCGCGATGCACGACTGCCCGTTGTTCTGCACCCGCGCGGTCACCGCGACCTGCGCGGCCCGGTCCAGGTCGGCGGACGGCATCACGATGAACGGGTCGCTGCCGCCCAGTTCCAGCACCGTCTTCTTGACCATCTCGCCGGCGGTGGAGGCGACCGCGCGGCCCGCGGGTTCGCTGCCGGTGAGGGTGGCCGCCCTGACCCGCTCGTCGCGCAGGATCTCGTCGACCGCCGCGGAGCCGATCAGCAGCGTCTGGAAACACCCCGCGGTGAAGCCCGCCCGGTGGAAGAGGTCCTCCAGGTAGAGGGCGGTCTGCGGCACGTTCGAGGCGTGCTTGAGCAGACCGACGTTGCCCGCCATCAGGGCGGGCGCCGCGAACCGGACCACCTGCCACAGCGGGAAGTTCCACGGCATCACCGCGAGCACCGGGCCGAGCGGCCGGTAGCGGACCAGGGCGCGGGAGGCGCCGGAGTCCTTCACGTCGGCCGCGGCCGGCTCCTCGTCGGCGAGGAGTTCCTCGGCGTGCTCGGCGTACCAGCGCATCGCCTTGGCGCACTTGGCGGCCTCCGCGCGGGCCTGCTTGACCGGCTTGCCCATCTCGGTGGTCAGGAGCCGGCCGACCTCCCGCTCGTCCTCCGCGAGGAGATCGGCGGCCCGGGTGAGGAGGCGGGCCCGTTCGGCGAACGCGGTCGTGCGGTACGTGCGGAAGGTGGCCTCCGCGAGCTGGAGCCGGCGTTCGATCTCCTCGTCGCCCATGGCCTCGTACGTCTTGAGCGTCTCGCCGTTCGCCGGGTTCACCGTCGCGATGGGCATGACTGACCTCCTGGGAGCGGACTGTGCTTCGACCTTCCCGCGCGGCGGTGGCGACCGCAACGCGGGTACGTCTGCAACGGGTACACGTGTGTCTCAGCCCGAGTGCTCCGCCAGCCGGTCGAGAAACGCCGTCTGCGCGCCGACGACCACCTCGCGAGCCCGGTCGAGGCCGAACCACGCCACCCGGTCGAGCTCGGGGAACTCCTGCGTGCGACCGGACCGCGGCGGCCACTCCATCCGGAACGTGCCCGGCTCGATCGTCGCAGGGTCGAGGTCGGCCTCGACCGCCCAGGCCGTGACGGTCTTGCCGCCCGTCTGCCGGACCTCGCCCAGCGGCAGCGCCGGGCCGTCGGGAGGCGCGAGGCCGAGCTCCTCGCGGAACTCACGGCGGGCCGCGTCGAAGGCCGGCTCGTCGGGCTCGTACTCGCCCTTGGGCACCGTCCAGGCTCCGGCGTCACGGCGGGCGTAGAACGGGCCGCCCATATGGCCGAGCAACACCTCCAGGCCGCTTTCGGTGTGGCGGAACAGAAGCAGGCCCGCGCTCCGCCGCGCCGTCACGGCCGCACCTGCGGGTGGGCGGCCAGCAGCGTCTCCACGGTGTCGGCGTCCTCGGGGCGTTTGTCCTCGCGGTAGCGGACCACGCGGGCGAAGCGCAGGGTGACGCCGGCCGGGTAGCGGGTGGACCGCTGCAGGCCGTCGTAGGCGATCTCCACGACGAGTTCGGGGCGTACGGTCACCACGTAGCCGCTCTCCTCGACGGCCAGTTCCCGCAGCCGGCCGGTCTGCCAGGTCAGCATCGCGTCGGTCATGCCCTTGAAGGTCTTGCCGAGCATGACGAAGGAGCCGTCCGCCGCGCGGGCGCCCAGGTGCAGGTTGGAGAGCTTGCCGGTGCGCCGGCCGTGGCCCCACTCGGCGGCGAGCACCACCAGGTCGAGGGTGTGCACGGGTTTCACCTTCAGCCAGGACGCGCCACGCCGGCCCGCGCTGTAGGGGGCGTCGAGGGACTTCACGACGACGCCCTCGTGGCCCCGGTCGAGGGTCTCGGCGAGGAACTCCTCCGCCGCGGCCAGGTCCTCGGGCCCGGACACCGGCGTGCGGCGCACCCGCATCGGCTCGGGCACCAGCCGGGCCAGCTCCGCGTGCCGCTGGTCGAAGGGCAGGTCGAGCAGGTCACGGCCGTCCACGGACAGCGTGTCGAAGAACACCGGGGAGACCGGGACCGCCTCGGCGGCCGTGGCCACGTCCACGCGCGAGCCGACCCGCCCCGCGGTCTCCTGGAAGGACCGCGGCCGCCCGTCCTCGCCGAACGCGATCACCTCGCCGTCGAGGATGAACCGCTCGCCGCTCAACCGCCGTGCCGCCGACGTCACTTCGGGCAGCCGGTCGGTGATGTCGTCGAGGGTGCGGGTGTAGACGCGCACGCTGTCGCCGTCGCGGTGCACCTGTACGCGGATGCCGTCCAGCTTCTCCTCGACCACACAGGTGCCGAGCTTCTCGACCGCCTCGGCCACCGAGGTGGCGCTGTGCGCGAGCATCGGCAGGACCGGGCGGCCGACCGTGAGCCGGAAGCGGTCCAGGGCGGCGGGGCCGTCGGCGAGCAGTGCCTGCGCGACGGTCTGCAGCGAACCCGCCAGCATCACCGCGCGCCGTACGTCCCCGGGCGGCGCCCCGGTCGCCTCGGCCAGCCCCTCCACGGCGACGGCGTCCAGCGCGCCCTGCCGGACCTCGCCGCTGAGCAGCCCGAGCAGGAACCGCTGCTCGTCGGCGGTGGCCGCGCCCATCAGCTCCCCGACCAGGCGCACCCGTTCGGCCTGCGATCCGGCGCCCGAGAGCCCGCCCAGCCCGGTCAGCCGGGCGTCCACCTCGCGGACGGTCAGGGACGGTTCGGCGGCCGGCTCCACGGCGCGGCTGAGCACCTTCCAGCCGACGCCGAGCCGCCCCTGGGGCAGCCGTCCGGCGAGGTAGGGGATGACGATCGGGGCGTCCTCGGCCTCCGCGTCCCGGAAGAGCTCGGCGAGCAGCGCGATCTTCCGGGACCGCGCCGAGGTGGCGGCCACCTCCTGGGACACCTGGGCCAGCCGGGTCAGCAGCATGCAGTCATGGTGCACCGCTGACGGGGGGTCTACACCCGGACAGATCCCTCCCGCGCCTCCACGAGCGCGTCGAGGTCGGTCATCAGCAGGTCGCCGTTGATCGTGGCGCCGGCCCGGTACCCCAGGCCGGCGGCGTTCACGACCTGCTCGGCGAAGCCGCTCGCGTTGCCCGCGGCCCACACGCCGGGCACGGTGGTCAGGCCCGTCGCGTCGATCACGGGATAGCTGCCGAACGGGGTCTCCTCCAGTTCGGCGCCGAGCTTCTCCAGCAGCCCGGTCCGCGGGACGGCGCGGGGCGCCACGAACAGCACCTGGCGGTCGTGGGCCATGCCATCGGCGAGCCGGACTCCGGTGAGCCGGTCGTCCTCGACCACCAACTCCGTGACCTCGCCCGGTACCACGGCGACCCCGGCAGCGGCGAGTCTGCGCAGGTCCTGGTCGGACAGCTCCTCCTCGGTGACCCGGTGCAGGAACAGCGTCACGTCCTTGGACCACTGGGAGACCATCAGTGCCTGGTGCACGCTCATCGGGGTGGTGGCGAGCACGCCGAAGGCCCGGTCCCGGACCTCCCAGCCGTGGCAGTACGGGCAGTGCAGCACGTCGCGTCCGAAGCGCTCGGCGAGTCCGGCCACCGGGGGCAGCTCGTCCCTGAGGCCGGTCGCGATCACGAGCCGCCGGGCGTGCACGCTGCGCCCGCCCGCGAGCCTCACGTCGAACTCACCGGCCGGATCCCGGGCCGCGTCCACCGCCCGGTCCCGGACCAGCTCGACGCCGTAGCGTGCGATCTCCTCGCGGCCGGCCGCGAGGAACCCGGCCGGCGGCATGCCGTCCCGGGTCAGGTAGCCCTGCAGGTGGGCGGCGGGCGCGTTGCGCGGCTCACCGGCGTCGACGACCAGGGTGCGGCGCCGGGACCGGCCGAGGACCAGGGCGGCGGACAGGCCGGCCGCGCCGCCTCCGACGACGACCACCTCGTAGTTGTCCCGTGCCCGCGTGGGCTGTGTTCCGGTCATGGTGACCACCTCCACCGACAAGGTCGCCCACCTCTGCCGGGTTGACAAACTACTTTGCCGAAACTGCAATGGAGTCCATGAGTGGTGAGAACGGTGACGACACGGACGAGGTGCTCGCGGAGGTGGGGCCGCGGCTGCGGCGCATCCGCAAGGAGCGGGGAGCGACGCTGGCCGGGCTCTCCGAGGCGACCGGGATCTCGGTGAGCACCCTCTCCCGGCTGGAGTCGGGGCTGCGCAGGCCGAGTCTGGAGCTGCTGCTGCCGATCGCGCGCGCCCACGAGGTGGCGCTGGACGAACTGGTGGGCGCGCAACCGGTGCGCGATCCGCGGGTGCGGGCCGCCCCGATCTGCAAGCACGGGCGGACCCACTGGCCACTGACCCGTCAGCCCGGCGGTCTGCAGGCGTTCAAGGTGCTGGAGCCGCAGCGCGACGAGGAGCCGGAGCCGCGGACCCACGAGGGTTACGAGTGGCTGTACGTGCTGTCCGGGCGGCTGCGGCTGGTGCTGGGCGAACACGATGTCGTGCTGTCGGCGGGGGAGGCGGCCGAGTTCGACACCCGGGTGCCGCACTGGTTCGGGTCCACGGGGGAGGGGCCGGCGGAGTTCCTGAGCCTGTTCGGGCCGCAGGGGGAGCGGATGCACGTCCGGGCCCGCCCGAGGAAACGTGGCGGAGACGACTGACTCCGGGCGGCCCCGGCTGTTCCCTGATCGGCAAGCGACCGCTTAGTATGCGCTCGAGCCCGGTCAGACGAAGCAGTCCCGTGGAGGCCCCCCATGCAGGCATGGCAAGTGCACGAGAACGGCGAGCCGAGCGAGGTGATGCGCCTCGCCGACGTGGCACAGCCGGTGCCCGGCGACGGCCAGATCCTGCTCAGGGTGCGTGCCGCGAACATCAACTTCCCGGACGTGCTGATGTGCCGGGGCCAGTACCAGGTCCGGCCGCCGCTGCCGTTCACGCCCGGCGTGGAGATCTGCGGCGAGACCCCGGACGGGCGCCGGGTCATCGCCAACCCGGCGCTGCCCCACGGCGGCTTCGCCGAGTACGCCGTCGCGGACGCCGCCGCCCTGCTGCCCGCGCCCGACTCGCTGGACGACGCCGAGGCCGCCGCCCTGCACATCGGCTACCAGACGGGCTGGTTCGGCCTGCACCGGCGGGCCCGTCTGGAGGCCGGCGAGACCCTGCTCGTGCACGCCGCCGCCGGAGGGGTCGGCAGCGCGGCCGTCCAGCTCGGCAAGGCGGCCGGCGCACGGGTCATCGGCGTGGTGGGCGGCGCCGACAAGGCCGCCGTCGCCCGCGAACTCGGCTGCGACGCGGTGATCGACCGGCGCGGCGAGGACGTCGTCGCCGCCGTGCGGGAGGCCACCGGCGGCAGGGGCGCCGACGTGATCTACGACCCGGTCGGCGGCGACGCCTACACCCAGTCCGCCAAGACCGTCGCCTTCGAGGGCCGCATCGTCGTCGTCGGCTTCGCGAGCGGCACGATCCCCAGCCCGGCCCTCAACCACGCCCTGGTCAAGAACTACGCGATCCTCGGCCTGCACTGGGGTCTGTACGCCACCAAGAACCCGAAGCTGATCCAGCACTGCCACGAACAGCTCACCGAGCTGGCCGCGCGGGGCGCGATCCGGCCGCTGGTGAGCGAGCGCGTGCCGCTCAGCGGGGCCGCGGCCGCCGTCCAGCGCGTCGGCGACGGGGTCACCACCGGCCGCGTCACCGTGCTGCCCGGCCTCGAGAACGGAGCCGCCGCATGACCGACGCCGACGAACTGCGCCGCCGCACAAGGGAGTTGCTGGCCGCGCACCCGCCCGCTGAGACCGGCCGGCAGGACTTCCTCACCGCCCGCTTCGACGCCGGCCTGGCCTGGGTGCACTACCCCGAGGGCCTCGGCGGACTCGGCGCCCCGCGCTCCCTCCAGGCCGTCGTGGACGCCGAACTGGAGGCAGCCGGCGCCCCCGACAACGACCCCCGGCGGATCGGCATCGGCCTCGGCATGGCCGCCCCGACCATCCTCGGCTACGGCACCGAGGAGCAGAAGGCCCGGTTCCTGCGGCCGCTGTGGGTGGGCGAGGAGGTCTGGTGCCAGCTCTTCAGCGAGCCGGGCGCCGGGTCCGACCTCGCCGCACTCGGCACCCGGGCCGTCCAGGAGGGCGACCACTGGGTGGTCAACGGGCAGAAGGTGTGGACCTCCAGCGCCCATGTCGCGCGCTGGGCCATCCTCATCGCCCGCACCGACCCGGACCTGCCCAAGCACCAGGGCATCACCTACTTCGTCTGCGACATGACCGACCCCGGCGTCGAGGTGCGGCCCCTGCGGCAGATCACCGGTGAGGCCGAGTTCAACGAGGTCTTCCTGACCGACGTCCGCATCCCGGACGCGCACCGGCTCGGCGCGGTCGGGGACGGCTGGCGGGTCGCCCAGACCACCCTCATGAACGAACGCGTCTCGATCGGCGGCATGCGCCTGCCCTGCGAGGGCGGCATGATCGGCCCGGTCTCCAGGACCTGGCGCGAGCGCCCCGACCTGCGCACCCACGACCTGCACCAGCGGCTGCTCGGCCTCTGGGTCGAGGCCGAGGTCGCCCGCCTCACCGGCGAACGGCTGCGTCAGCAGCTCGTCGCCGGCCAGCCCGGCTACGAGGGCTCCGGCATGAAGCTCGCGTTCGCCCGCCTCAACCAGGAGATCAGCGGCCTGGAGGTCGAACTGGGCGGAGAGGAGGGCCTGCTGTACGACGACTGGACCATGCGCCGGCCCGAACTCGTGGACTTCACCGGCCGGGACGCCGGCTACCGCTACCTCCGCTCCAAGGGCAACAGCATCGAGGGCGGGACCAGCGAGGTCCTGCTGAACATCGTCGCCGAACGCGTCCTGGGCCTGCCCGCCGAGCCGCGCACCGACAAGGACGTCGCCTGGAAGGACCTCGCCCGATGAGCACACCGCCCGACCTGCTGTACTCCGAGGAGGAAGAGGCCCTCCGCGCCGCCGTCCGCGACCTGCTCACCGACCACTGCGACGCCCCCGGCGTGATCGCCCGCACCGAGTCCGACACCCCGCACGACCTGTCGCTGTGGAAGGCGCTCGCCGAATCCATGGGCCTGGCCGGCCTGTTGGTGCCCGAGGCGCTCGGCGGGCAGGGTGCCACGCACCGCGAGGCCGCCGTCGTTCTGGAGGAGCTGGGCCGCGCCGTCGCCCCGGTGCCGTATCTGACGAGCGCGGTCGTGGCCACCGAGGCCCTGCTCGCCTGCGGGGCCGACGACCTCCTCGCCGAGCTGGCCTCCGGCCGGACGATCGGCGCCCTCGCCGTGGCGCTGCACGTCGCCCCGGGTGGTGCCTACCGGACCGTACGCCACGAAGACGGCGTGCTGCACGGGCGGTTGACGGGGATCGCCGACGCTCTCGCCGCCGACGTGCTGCTGGTGCCGGCCGAGGACGGTGGGCTGTACGCGGTCGGCGCGGACGCCGTGACGCTCACCCCGCAGGTCTCCCTCGACCTGACCCGGCCGCTCGCGACGCTCACCCTGGACGGGGCGCCGGCCCGCCGGCTGGGCGCGGCAGAACCCGCAGTACGACGCGCCCTGCGGGCCGGCGCCGGACTGCTCGCCGCCGAGCAACTGGGCGTCGCCGACTGGACGTTGACGGAAACCGTCCGCTACCTCAAGGAACGCAAGCAGTTCAACCGGCCGGTCGGTGGCTTCCAGGCGCTGAAGCACCGGCTCGCGCAGCTGTGGCTGGAGGTCGTCAACCTGCGCGCGGCTGCCCGCAACGCCGCCGACGCGCTCGCCCGCGACGAGGACGCCGACGTGGCGGTCGCCGTGGCGCAGGCCTACGCGGCGTCCGTCGCCGTCCACGCCGCCGAGGAGGCCGTCCAGTTGCACGGCGGCCTCGGCATGACCTGGGAGCACCCGGCCCACCTGTACCTGAAGCGGGCCAAGGCCGACTCGATCGCCTACGGCACGGCGGGCGCCCACCGCGCCGAACTGGCCGACCTGATCGACCTCCCCGCCCCCTGACGTACACCTGGGCAACGCCCGCGAGAAGCCCGCCCCACCTGGGGCGGGCTTTCTCGTGTGCCCCGCCCGGACGAAGTGAACTCGTGACGGCGGACCGGACAACTCCCCGAAAGACGCCCCTTCCCGGGCCCCCGCGGATCGCATACTCGCTGAGGTTCCCCACGACCCCACCAGGGAGGCAGAGCATGGCACTCACCACCCGTCGCAGAGCCCTCAGCACCCTCGGCGCAGCCCTCGCGGGCACGGTCGCCCTGCCCGCCGCACGCGCGGCGGCGGACGAACACCCCCGCGGCACACAGCCGTTGTGGCGCGCCCACGCGCACAACGACTACGAGCACCCGCACCCCCTGCTCGACGCCCTCGGCCACCGCTTCGGCAGCGTCGAGGCCGACATCCACCTCGTCGGCGACCAGCTCCTCGTCGCCCACGACCCGGTCGACCTCGACCCGTCCCGCACTCTCGAATCCCTGTACCTCGACCCCCTTGCCGCCCGCGTCCGGGCCAACGGCGGTTGCGTCTACCGGGGTTACCACGAGCCCCTGCAACTGCTCATCGACATCAAGACCGAGGGCTCCTCGACCTACCTCGAACTCGACCGCCACCTCCGTCGCCACCGGCACCTGTTCACCACCTACGCCCACGGCCGCGTCCGCCCCGGACCGGTCACCGCCGTCATCTCCGGCGACCGTGCCGCCCGTGTCCCCATGGAGGCCCAGACCGTGCGCCGGGCCTTCTTCGACGGCCGCCTCGCCGACCTCGGCAGCTCCGCGCCCGCCTCCTTCGTCCCGCTCATCTCCGACAACTGGACGCTCAACTTCACCTGGCAGGGGGAGGGCGCGTTTCCCGACGCCGAGCGGCACAAGCTGCGCGGCATCGTCCAGGCCGCGCACCGGCGCGGACAGCGCGTTCGCCTGTGGGCCACCCCCGACCTCGCGGGCCCGGCCCGGGACGCGGTCTGGGCCGAGCTGCTCGCCGCCGGAGTCGACCACCTCAACACCGACGACCTCGCCGGACTCGAGACGTTCCTGGACACGCACCGGTAACGCACAGACACCACACGTTCGGAGGACAGGTCAGCCGCCCGGACGAACCCTCCGCTACGCCACACTTACGGCCGAACGCCGCGAAGTGGACGTGGCGGAGGAGGTTGACGATGGCCATTTCCATCTCTGTGGTGCTGCTGCTCCTGATCCTGGCGGTGATCTTCCTGCGCAGCGGCGGACTGAAGGTCTCCCACGCCCTGGTGTGCGGGCTGCTCGGTTTCTACCTGGCGAGTTCGAGCATCGCCCCCACCATTCACAGCGGCGTCTCGACGACCGCGGACATCGTCAGCGGTCTGAGACCGTGAGTGCGGGCGGCCTCACGGCGTGGAGAACACCCCGATGCCGTTCGGGACGGGGCGTTCCGCGCCGCCGCTGGGATGGTTGCGCACCGACACGGCGCTCGCGCCGGGCGCGCGGGCGACCAGCGTCGTCGATCCGCCGCCGTCCAGGCTGAACGCGTCGACCGAGCCCAACGTCCGCATGACGGCCGCCACTTCGGCGATCGTCAGGCCGCTCCGGTAGGCGGGGGCGCCGTCCACGGCGAGCAGGAGCAGACGCCGTCCGCCGTCCGCGACGCCCACGGCGGTGCGCACGGCCGAGACCGCGCCGTCCAGACCGGGCAGTGGCCGTCCTCCTCTGAGCACCGGGTAGCCGCCGAGCGCGAAGCGGTACGGCACGCGTGACGCGGACGGCACCAGGCGGTAGCGGACCTTGACGGCCTGGCCGGTGGAGAACCCGCGCAGGCGTCGCGCTCCCGCCTCCCGGCCGACGAGCACCGTCGTGCCGGCGGCGACGGGACCGCTGCCCGGTGTGCCGGCGGTGGACACGACCCGGCCGCCGCGGACGGTCACCTCGTAGGTGTCCGTACTGCAGGGCGCGGCCCGGTCCGTGTCCGTGCCGCAGGTCGCGCGGACCCGGGAGGCGGCGCCCCAGCGGGAGGTGAAGGCGCCGACCGATCCGACCGGCAGCGCGTACTGGTTCACTCCGGCGAGCGGCAGCCGCCCGGCGGAGGTGCCGACGGTGCCGGCGAGGGTCAGGCTGTCCAGCCGTGCCCGGCCGTCGGCGCCCACGCCGATCACGTTCCTGGTGTTCGTACCGGGCGGCAGGGCGGGGCCGAAACGCTGGCCGTCCGGCACCGCCGCCTTGAGTACGTGTCCGTTCGCGATCGCCGGTCCCACGGTCGCACCGGTCGCCTCGACGCCCGGGTGCTGGGTCTCGGTGATGTCGAAGAAGTCGCCGTTGACCCCGGCCACCGCGCCCTGCGCGTCGGCGAGTCGGGAGACCGCGGCCCGCGCGGCGACCGCCCCCGGATACAGCAGACCGAGGCGCACGCGCCTCTCGCGCAGGTCGACGCTCAGCACGTGGACGTGCGTGGGGCCCTTGGCCGCCCGCAGGTCGAACTGCCGGTAGTCGACACCCGGCGCGACCCTGACCGCTCCCCGCGCGGCGGCGGCCGGTGTCGCGCCCACGAGGCCCGCACCGGCCAGCGTGCCGAACGCCGCGAGCAAGGTCAGGACCGATCTGGTGTGCTTCGCCCGCCTCTGACGACGCGTCACATGTCCCCCTGATGTCTCGTCAACTGTTCCAGGACTCAGGGGAAGTGCACCAGACGGCGGGGTCCGGCGGGGTGGCTAGCCGTCGACGACCCGCGAACGGGTGAGGAAACGCACCCCCTCGGGTGCTTCGAGGGAGAAGCCGCTGCCCCGGCCCGCGACGACGTCGACGATCAGCCGGGTGTGGCTCCACACCTCGTACTGGCTCCTGGACATCCAGAACCCCACCGGCTCCGGCACCCCCTCGACGTCGAGCTCCGCGAGCAGGACGTCCGAGTCGCCGGTGCGGAACTCGCCCTCCGGGTAGCACATGGGGGCGCTGCCGTCGCAGCAGCCGCCGGACTGGTGGAACATCAGGGGGCCGTGCGTCTCGCTGAGCCGGCGCACCAGCAGGGCTGCGCCGGGGGTGAGTTGCACCCATGGGACGTCCTCGTCGCCGTCGGTGCGCGGGGATTCCGCCTGCATGCCGTCCGTCCCCCTCCAGTCGCCGGAACCTGGTCACCGGCCGTGTGCCGGCCCGTGACCAGGGCATCAGACGGAACGTTGCGACACGGTTGCGCGCGGGTCGGCGTACGGCGTGAGCGACAGCGTTGTTGAGCCGGCGGAGTCTCCCGTGGATGCTTGCGGGGTGAACGAGCACAGCGCATTCGTGCTGCGAGAACTCCAGGCTCTGGATTCCGCCCCGCGCGCGGACGTCCTTCGCGTCCTGGAGTGCGTCGTCCGGGACCTGCCCGCCCACTGGCGGCGCCGCACGGGCGTACCGCAGCTCATGGTGCACCTCGACGGCCCGCGGGACGCGCGGATGGAGCGGACCACTCTGCGGGAGCTCTCCGAGCACGGGTATCTCGACGAGTTCAGCCGCTGGATCAGCGGCGTCCCGGCGGCCCTGGCCAGGGAACACGGCTGCGCCGCCGTGGTGTTCGGCGACCGTATCCACGCCAGGATCAACCGGATCGGCCCCTACGGCTCGGGCTGGCACCTTCCCGACACACACATCATGGTCCGCGTCGTCCACCGCGACCTGCGCATGCCCCCTGCCTTCTCGCTCACCTTCGACGTCACGGGCCGGCTCTTCCCCCGGCTCGTCTTCCACGACTGGGTCTTCGACGCCCTCGCCCGCGCACGGCAGAGCTGACCCGACCCCGTCACCCGGAGACCGAGGAATCCGTGGGTCAGGCACCCGTCCCGCCATAATCGGACCATGGGAAAGAGCTACGAGCGGATAGACGGCAGACTGCGTGACTTCATCGAGGCGCAGCACATCTTCTTCACCGCCACGGCGCCGCTGGACGGCGACGGCACCATCAACCTTTCACCCAAGGGCCTCAACGGATCGTTCGCCGTACTCGACGAACTCACCGTCGCCTACCTCGACTTCGCGGGCAGCAACGCCGAGACCATCGCCCATCTGCGCGAGAACGGCCGTATCACCCTGATGTGGTGCGCCTTCGACGGTCCGCCCAACATCGTGCGGGTGCACGGCCGCGGAGAGCCCGTCTTCCGCGACGACGCCCGCTGGCGCGACCTGATGGCGCACTTCCCGGGCATCGACCCCGCCCTCCACGGACTGCGCGCGATCATCGTGGTGAGCGCGGAGAAGATCCGCGACACCTGCGGCTACGCCGTCCCGTTCATGACCTACGACGAGGACCGGCCGCTGCACGCGTCGCGCTTCGCGCGCGAGAGTGACGACACGCTCGACGCGTACTTCCAGAAGAAGGAACACATCGCGACGAGCATCGACGGGCTACCGGGTCTGCCCCTGCCGTTGCCGCCACTGTCACGTATCGAGTGACACCCCCGCGCGCACCCTTTCAGCCGCGGGCCGAGGAGGGTCCGGGGGCCGGTGGGTGGAGGTGCGGGTTCCGCTGCTTCACCGGGCCCCGGCCAGGGGTCCGGGTGCCCGGAAAGGTGTCGGTTACACCCTTTTTCGCCGCAGGGGATGTTCTGGTGGCGGGCATGGCTGCGGGCCCCGGATGTCTTCCGGGGCCCGCAGTGTGAGGTGCGCTGGTCGCTGGGTTACCAGCGATACCAGCGGCCCTTGCGGCCGCCGGTGTCCGCCGAGCGCATGACGAAGCCCAGCAGCCAGACGA